>JALREE010000238.1 GCA_023256835.1 Pseudomonadales bacterium
GCCGACACGTCCAGCACTTGATAATCGTCCAGCGCCACCGGGGTGCCAAAGAGCGCGTCCACGGCATCGCGTGACTCCCGGTGGAATGCCGACAGCTTGAGGCGCTCGTCACGGCTGTGCCACTGCAGGCCCAGATTCGCCAGTTGCTCGGGGCGCCGCAGGCGCTGGCCGCCGTCGGGCTGACGCGTGCGATTGTGCGTGTAGTTGGCCTCCACTTGCCACTGTTCGCCCAGCGGCAGACGGGCAAACAGCTCCAGGCCGCTGGACTCGCTGGTGCCGATGTCCTGTAGATAGCCGCTGTAAGCGCTGAGGTCGAAATAGATGGCATCCTCGATGCGCTGATCAAAGTACACCGCCTCCAGCAGCAGGTCAGCGGTGCCATGGTATTCCACTGCCAGCTCGTGGCCTTCGCTGATCTCCTCGTTAAGCTGCAAGCCGGCGGCCGGAGCTGAAGCGAAGGGGCCGTTGTTGTAGGCGAACTCGTAAGGGCTCGGGGCGCGGAAGCCGGTGCCGTAGCTGCCGCGCAGCTTGAGCATGGCACCATTGCGCAGGTCGAACAGGCGCGCTGCGCTCACGCGCACGCTGGTGTGACGGCCGAAGTCCTCGTTGTCGTCGTGGCGCACGCCGGCGGTGAGAAACAGCGTCTCGGAGAACTTGCTCAGTGCTTCCAGATAAGTGCCCAGCTGATCGCGCGCATCGCCGTTGTTGTCCTCTTCTTCCAGATCGGCGCCGAACACCAGGTCGACATGCTGCAGTGCCGTCAGCGAGCCGATGTACTCGACCCGCGCCAGTTCGCCCTCGGAGGAATAGGACGAGCGGCCCAGCGCGAAGTTCTCGCGCTGTGTCCGCGTGCTGCCCCACGCAAGTGTCTGCGTGCCCCAGGCGCCGGTGTACACCGCCGAGACGCGCGCCGCTTGCTGCTCGAAGGCGGCGTCACAGTCGTGAATGGTCGCGAAGGTGTCCGGATGAAAGCAGCTGTCATAGGCCGAGTCGCCTTCGACGTCGCGCAGCACCAGCTCCAGGCGCAGCGCCTCGCTGGCCTGCAGTCCGACACGGCCGTGCAGCGAGGTGTTGTCATAGCGGTCGCGGTCACGCAGCACCGTGTCGGCCGTGCGTGTATTGAACCCTTCGGTACTGAAATCGCTGGCGCTCACGAAGAAGTCGCTCCGGTCATTGCCACCACTGAGATTGGCGGTGAGCTGGCGCGTGTCCAAGGCCCCGCCCATGACATCGACATGGGTGCGCAGATCCGTGTTGTGCTGGCGCGTGCTGATATTGATGACGCCGCCCGCGTCGGCACCGTAGTGCAGGCCCTGGGGGCCGCGCAGGATCTCGATGCGCTCGATGCCGCTGCTGAGCAGGTGCTCCAGCTGCGGCTGCACCTGGGTCACACTCGGGTCGGACAGCTTCATGCCGTCCAGCAGGGTCAGCGTGCGATAGCCTTCCTCGCCGCGGATGCGCAGATTGCTGATCTGCCCGGCGCCGCCGGAGTTGCCCACGCTCACGGAGGGCAGGCTGCGCAGCAGGTCGAGCAGCGCCGCATTGCCGCGATCGGCGATGGTGTCGGCGTCCATCACCGATACCGAGGTGCCGATCTGGCGCAGCGCTGTGGCGATGCGGCTGGAGGTGATGACGATCTCGCGCGCTTCGGTGTCCTGGGCGTGCAGGTCGGCAAATGGCGATAACGTGGCACCTGTGGTACAGGCCAGTGCCAGGAGAGTACGGGTTTTCATGGTGTATTCCTCAATGAAAGAAGTTTCATGAGGGAGGGGGAGCGGAAGGAAATAATCGAAGCCGGTGCAACACCGGGCGACAGAACCGACCACCGATGGAGCCCTCCGCTTCATCTGCGTAGCATCGCCTGGCTGGTATCGGGCTCGGCAGTCAGGTGCAGGCACCTGTTCTGCTTACCGTTGCGGGGGCAGCGCTGGAGTCAAACCAGCTTCCCATTCAAGTTCACCACTGCGCGCAGCAGAGAACACCAGGACGATTGTTGTGTACCGTTGCGCCATGCGGGATGCAGGTCAACGATGCGCGGAGTCTACGCACCGGGCTGGTGAGCGTCAATCGAAGGATTCAAACGGCTTCTGAACGGATCTTGCACTTGAGCAGCTTGCTGCGGACGGCAGAGACAATCGAATCCTTGTCCAGGCCCACGGCTGTCAGCATGTCCGGCACCTTGCCGTGACTGAGGAAGCGGTCGGGCAGGCCGAGGTTGAGCACCGGCACACGGTAGTCTTCGCGCAGCAGGAATTCGTTCACGGCCGAGCCGGCACCGCCGGCCAGGGCGTTCTCTTCGAGGGTCACCAGCAATTGATGGCGGGTGGCCATCTCGCCGATGAGGTCTTCATCCAGCGGCTTGACGAACCGCATGTCGACGACCGTGGCGTCCAGCACCTCGGCGGCCGCCATGGCCGTGGTGACCAGGCTGCCGAAGGCGAGGATCGCGACGGTGTGACCGCGGCGGCGCTGCAAGGCCTTGCCGATGGGCAGAGCCTGCAGGGTCTTGCTGATGGGGGCACCCGGCCCCTTGCCGCGGGGATAGCGCACGGCGGCCGGCCCCTTGTGGCAATAGCCGGTGTAGAGCATCTGCCGGGCCTCGTTCTCGTTGCTCGGCGCCATCACTACCATGTTGGGAATGCAGCGCAGGAAGCTCAGGTCGAAGCTGCCGGCGTGAGTCGGGCCGTCCTCACCCACCAGACCGGCGCGGTCGATGGCGAACAGCACGTCCAGATTCTGCAGCGCGACGTCGTGAATCAGCTGGTCGTAGCCGCGCTGCAGGAAGGTCGAGTAGATCGCCACCACCGGCTTGAGACCATCGCAGGCCATGCCGGCGGCCAGAGTGACGGCGTGCTGTTCGGCAATGGCGACGTCGTGGAACTGGCGCGGGAACTGCTCGGCGAAGCCATCCATGCCTGAGCCGGCGCTCATGGCCGGTGTGATGGCTGCCAGCTGCGGGTCCTGCGCGGCCATGTCGCAGAGCCACTCGCCGA
>JALREE010000319.1 GCA_023256835.1 Pseudomonadales bacterium
GGTCAGCCCCATCGGCAGGGTGATCGCGGCCAGCACGATCACCAGCTGCCAGCCCCAGAACACGAAAGCGGCGAGTCTGTCCGAGATCAGCCGGGTGTGGCATGTCCGTTGCACGATGAACAGCGAGGTCGACATCAAGGCGCAGCCCCCGAAGGCGAAGATCACGGCATTGGTGTGCAGCGGTCGCAAGCGGCCGAAGCTGAGCCAGGCGGTGTCGAAGTTCAGTGCCGGCCAGGCCAGCTGGGCAGCGATCAGCACGCCTACCAGCATGCCGACGATGCCCCAGACCACGGTCATGAGGGCGAACTGGTGAACGACTCTGTAGTTGTAAGTGGGGTGTTCGATCATTGATGTGTTCTCGGTGCGGCCCGGATTGACTGCCATCCGGGTGTGGGCGTTGACCAGAGCTGCGCTGCCTCGGCATGAATGCGAACAGCTGCAGGCCGGCCTGCCTGAACGGAATATGTGCCCCGAGGGGACCACTTGGCAAAGTTTCGTTCAGATTGTCGCCAGGCATCGTGACAGGATGAACCTGCCATTTCTCTGCGCCAGCGCAAAGTTTTACCAGTCTGTGTAGTTCTGTAACACACTGTGGCGGAAGTGTGATTTTTGCGCTCCCAAATGATAATAATTTGCAATAAGTGCCCGTTTTCACTAGGGTACCGACTTGTTTTTTCTGCAAGGGTCTACCAAAGAATGAAATTCCCGTTTCGAATCTCGGTGCTGACTGCAGCCATCGTGGTCGCAAGTGCCGCCTTTTCCGCGTCCTCGCTGGCGCAGGACACCACGGGGGACGACTCCACCGTGCGTTACCCCGCTTCCTATTTCACTGAATGGGCGCCGACCACGGCGCAGGACATGTTGAGCCGCATCCCCGGCGTGAATGCCGGCGGTGGTGGTGGCGGCCCCGGCGGCCCCAGCGGCCCGGGTGGTCCTGGTGGTGGTCGAGGCGGTGGCGGAGGCGGCCGTGGCCTTGGAGCCGGCGGCGGTGACCAGATCCTGATCGACGGCAAGCGCATGGCCGGCAAGGGTAATCAGTCCAGCGACACGCTCTCGCGCATCAGTGCGTCCCAGGTGGACTACATCGAGATCATCCGCGGCACCTCCGGCGCGCTCGACGTACGCGGCAGCAGCCAGGTCATCAACGTGGTGCTGCTGGAGGCTCTGGACACCACGTCCGTCGCCTACCAGATGGAAGTCGCGCGTTTCGCCGACCACGAGGTCAAGCCCAATGGGTCGGTGTCCTACAGCGGACAATCCGGCGCCCTGACTTATCTTTTCAGCGCCGAGGCGCAGTCGCGCTACAACCCCTACATCAGCTGGGAAACCAGCCGTCTGGGCGACTGGTCCTTGAACGACGAGATCCGCGAGGAGCGCACCGGGGACCAGACCAATTACAACTTCGCCACCAACCTGGGCTACGACATCAGCGCGAACAGCAGTCTGCGTCTGAATGCCCTGCTGGAGCTGGGTGACGAGCCCACGGACGTGACTCGCTGGACCAGCAACCTGCGTGTGAATCCCAAGACCACCACCATCGAGCGCGAGGAGATCCCGGGCGAGGAAGACATTTGGGAGGTCGGCGGCGACTACGAGTACAACTTCGCCAATGGCCATCGCTTCAAGGTGCTGTTCATCGCCAACCAGGCCGATGAATGGAGCACACGCGAGCGCTACGACGTGTTCGCCAATGGCACCGAAGTGAAGGACCTGTTCCTGGATACCGCGTCGATCACAGAAGAGCGGATCGTGCGCGGCTCCTACACCATGGGGCTGTTCGAGGGGCAGGACATCGAATTCGGCGCCGAGCGCGCGCAGACCACCCTGGACTCCAAGCTGCGACTGGGCCTGGCTTCCAGCACGGGCACTCCCTCTGCCGCGTACGGCGGGCTGGTGCCGCAGCGCGTGTCCAATGCCAACTCCACGGTGGAAGAGATTCGTGTCGAACCCTTCCTGGTGCACAACTGGCAGCTCAATTCCCGCATGACCCTCGAGACCTCGATCATTTACGAGATGTCCGAGATCTCCCAGTGGGGCGACGTGGTCAACAAGCGCGACTTCCAGTTCCTCAAGCCGAAAATCGACTGGCGCTTCGATGTCACGCCCACCTTCCAGGTGAACTGGAACATCGACAAGACCGTGCGTCAGCTCAGCTTCAGCGACTTCGTGGCCGCCTCGGACAACCAGGACATCGACCAGAACACCATGGCCGGCAATGCCAACCTGAAGCAGGAGCAGGTCATCAAGACCGAATTCGGCTTCGAGTACCGGCTGCCCGATGACATCGGCGTGGTGGACGGCGATGTGTTCTACGCCAAGCACATCGACGTGATCGATCGCGTGGATGTGTCGTCTTCGCCCACGGTGCTGGAGTCCGCCAATGGCAACATCGGCGACGGCAAGAACTACGGCATGAACCTGAACGCCAGCATCCGCATGCGCATGATCGACATGCCCAATCTGCTGATCACCACGCAGTTCAATGTGCAGGATTCGGAAGTCACCGATCCGTTCCTGGGCATCGATCGTCGCTTCGCGCTGAATGACCGCGGCCGCCTGACCCTGGGCTTCCGCCATGACATTCCCAGTCTGCGCATGAACTACGGCCTGACCTGGAACAATCGTTTCGACGGTGGCCGCAAGCGTTACGACGTGGACGATGTCGAGCTGACGGCGGGCGACCCCAATGTGCAGGCCTTCGTGGAGTGGGTGGCCTTCGGCAACATCACCTTCCGCTTCGATGCCCGCAACATCACGGACAATCTGCAGTGCCGCGAGCGTCACCGCTATCTCGGTCCGATCACCAGTGGCATCATCGAAGAGTATGAAGATCAGTGTGGCGGCGCCGGCCGCACGCTGGCACTGCGGATCAACGGCACCTTCTGATCCGCCGGGTGCCGGCTCCTGAGGCCGGCACCCGCCCCTTTGCCCCGGACACGCCATGCAAGCCTATTACAGCGCCACCCTCGCGTGGCTGGAACAGCATCCCGATCTCTACACTCTGCTGAGTGCCGCACTCCTGCTGCTGGCCGCGTGGCTGGCGAATTATCTGGTGCGGCGCATCCTGGTGCGCGGCATCTACCGCGCCCTGCGTGCCTCGGTGCTGGGAGAAGATCAGGCGCTGATGGATTCGCGCATCATCTCGCGTCTCGCCAACATCGTGCCGGCCTTCATCGTCTACGCCGGGGTCGGTCTGGTGCCGGACTTGCCGGAGCCCGTGGCGCAGGTGGTGCGCAATGTCTGCAGCGCCATCATCGTGCTGGTGCTGGCACTGGCCATCGGCGGATCGCTGAATCTGGTGAATGTGCTGTATGCGCGCCGCGAGGATGCCCAGCGGCGCCCGGTAAAGGGTTACGTGCAGGTGGTGCAGATCGTGGTCTACCTGCTGGCCGCGATTCTCATGGTGGCCGCGCTGATCGATCGCTCGCCCCTGATCCTGCTTTCCGGTCTGGGCGCCATGGCCGCCGTGCTCATCCTGATCGTCCAGGACACCCTGCTCTCGCTGGTGGCCAGCGTGCAGATCACTTCCAACGACATCGTGCGGGTGGGGGACTGGGTGGAGATGCCCCAGCTCAATGCCGATGGCGACGTCATCGACATCGCCCTGCACACGGTGAAGATCCAGAACTTCGACAAGACCATCACCACGGTCCCCACCAAGCGCTTCATTTCCGATCCGTTCAAGAACTGGCGCGGGATGCGCGAGGCTGGCGGGCGGCGCATCAAGCGCTCGCTGCTGCTGGACCAGCACAGCCTGCATTTCCTGAGTGCCGCCGAAGTGGAGAGTCTGCGTCGTTTTCGCCTGTTGGGGGAGTATCTCGATCGCAAGGAGGCGGAGATCCGCGAATGGAACCGCGAGCTCGAGGAGCAGGGTCGGGATCCGGTGAACTCTCGACGCATCACCAATATCGGCACCTTCCGAGCCTATGTGGAACGCTATCTGCGGGCCCACCAGGGCGTGCACCAGGACATGGCGCTGCTGGTGCGCCAGCTGGCGCCGACCTCGGACGGTCTGCCGCTGGAGGTCTACTGCTTCACCAACACTGTGGTGTGGGCGGACTACGAAGGCATTCAGTCGGACATCTTCGACCACCTGCTGGCGATCCTGCCGGAGTTCGGGCTGCGGGTCTTCCAGCATCCCAGTGGCGCCGACATGCGCGAAATGGGTCAGGGCTGAGGCAGCACGACTGTCAGCAGGGCCTCACCGAATTCCCTCAGCAGCGCCTCGTCGCACACGCGCGTCTCGCCCTGCCACTGCAGCGCGGTGCCCCAGGGAGGCAGGTGCACGAACAGCACCCGTTCGATGGCTGGCGTGTCTTCCCGCAATTCCTCCAGCGTGTAAAGCAGCTCTTCGCAGAGATAGGCACCCGCGTCCTCGGACAGGCGCACGGGGATGCCTTGCGCCGCGAGCGCCTCGCACAGAGTCTGGCAGGCGAAGCTGCTGCGCCGTTCGGCCGGGCCTGTCGGCGAGTTCGGTTCCCCGGCGGGCAAGCGGCCCGCGTTGTCGGTACGCTCGCGCCGCGCGTTCCGGGCCAGGGTCTCCAGCCGGAAGATGCCCGGTTCGCCTTCGCCCAGGCTCAAGATCAAGGACGGTGTCCCCGCCTGAAGCGCCTGCGCCAGTGCCTGGCGGGGAGCCCCCCAGCACACGGGAATCTCGATCGCGCGCAGAGCGTGACCGCGGAATTCGCCCGAGCGTGCCAGAGCGCTAGCCGCGACCCAGGAGGCGTTGACGGCGCGTCCGTCGAAGGGGGTGAATCCAGTGATCAGTATCTCGTGCATGAAGCCTCTCTACGCGCTCGCGCCGCTTGCGTGTGATGCGCGCCCAGGTATCCTGCAGGCAGGTCAGTCATGAGGAGTCGACCATGAACCCCACCCATACCCTGCATGCCCAGGGCCAGCGCCTGTGGGTCGACAATATCACACGCGGCATGCTCGACAGTGGCACCCTGCAGCGCTACATCGACACGCTGCACGTTACCGGCCTGACCTCCAACCCCACGATCTTCGACGTGGCCATCGGCAGCGACACGCAGTACGCCGCCGCCATCGCGCAGAAGGCGCGGGAGGGGCTGGCGGGTGAAGACTTGTTTCAGGCCGTGGCGCTGGAGGACCTGTGCCGGGCTGCCGACCTGTTTCTGCCGCTGCATCGCGCCAGCGACGGTCAGGACGGCTGGGTGTCCATGGAAATCTCGCCCCTGCTGGCGCGGGACACGACCGGCAGTCTGGCGGCGGCGCAGCAAATCTTTCGTCTGGCCGCTCGGCCGAACCTGTTCGTGAAGATTCCAGGCACCCCCGAGAGCCTGCCCGCCATCGAGGCGGCCATCCATGCCGGCATACCGGTCAATGTCACCCTGCTGTTTTCCCGCACGCAGTATCTGGCGGCGGCCGAGGCCTGGATCCGCGGGCTGGAGCGGCGGCTGGCGGAGGGTTTGCCCCTGGACGTGATGAGTGTGGCCTCGGTGTTCGTGTCGCGCTGGGATGTGGCGGTGCGCGAGCGCGTGCCGGCTGCCTTGCGGAATCGACTCGGGATCGCGGTGTGTGAAGAGACCTGGCAGGCATCGCTGCAGCTGCGCGCCTCGCCGCGCTGGCAACGTCTGGCCCAGGCCGGTGCGTCGTGGCAGCGGGTGCTGTGGGCCAGCACGGGCAGCAAGGACCCGCAGGCCAGCGACACGCTTTACGTCGACGCGCTGGCAGCGCCGGACACCATCAACACCCTGCCGGAGAAAACCCTGCTGGCCTTCGCGGACCATGGTCGGCCCGTGCAGGGCATGACGACGGATGGCGAGCGCACGCGTG
>JALREE010000096.1 GCA_023256835.1 Pseudomonadales bacterium
GACCCGCAGCGGTCCCCGCTGCCCTCGCATCGCCGGGAGCCGCGGTCTCCCGGCTCACTCGGTGCGGGTCTTTTATGTCGCTGAACGGGGCGCCCGCCGCCCGGGGCCTCGTACCATGCCACCCCCAGATTCGGACGTGTGGCGATGCAGCCGATGGCGCCGCTTGGCATCAGCCCCCGTGAGACTTGCCTGCTGCGGGAGCTTGCTGACTGGCGATCGATCGCTGGCACTGAACTCAAGGGCTGGCGCCGGGATCAGCGAACTCTTCGCTTGCCAGCAAGCTCCCACTGCGGGCAAGCTCTCACCCAAAACACCCACGAGGGCGCCCCCCATGAGCATCACCACGATCATTGTTCTGGCGGCGGCAGCGCTGCTCGTTTTCTACGGCATTGGCATCTACAACCAGCTGGTCGCCCTGCGCAACCGCTTCCAGAACGGCTTCGCCCAGATCGAAGTGCAGCTCAAGCGCCGCCACGACCTCATTCCCAATCTGGTGGACACCGCCAAGGCCTACATGGCCCACGAGCGCGACACACTCGAGGCCGTGATCGCCGCCCGCAATGCCGCCGCCTCCGGGCTGGCCGCTGCGGCCGCCAATCCCGCCAACGCAGCGGCGATGGCCGACCTCGGCGCGAAGGAAGGAGCCCTGGGTGCCGCGCTCGGTCGCCTGAACGTGGTCATGGAAGCCTATCCCGATCTCAAGGCCAGCCAGAACATGCTGCAGCTCTCTGAGGAGTTGACCAGCACCGAGAACAAGGTGGCCTTCGCCCGCCAGGCCTTCAATGATCAGGTGATGGCCTACAACACCTATCGCCAGTCCTTCCCGCCAGTGGTGTTCGCTGGCCTCTTCGGCCATGGCAGCGATGCCACGCTGCTGCAGTTCGCTGACAGCGCGCAGATCCAGAACGCGCCCAGGGTCAGCTTCTAGCGCCCGCCCGCTGAGGCCGTCATGGATTTCTTCCGCTCGCAGGATGTCGCCCGTCGCAACACCACGCGCCTGGTGCTGTTGTTCGCCCTGGCGCTGCTGTGCCTGATCGGCATCACCAATCTATTGCTCCTGGCCGGCCTGGGTTTCTTCGCGCAGACGATCAACGTGCCGCTGTTCCAGCGCATCGACTGGGCGCTGCTGGCCTGGGTGAGCGGGGCCATTCTCCTGGTGGTGGGCTTCGGCAGTCTGTACAAGATACTCAGCCTGGCCGGAGGCGGCGCGCGCGTGGCCGAGCTGCTGCAGGGGCGCTTGCTGCTGCCGGGCAGCCGCGAGCGGCACGAACAGCGCATCCTCAATGTGGTGGAGGAGATGGCGCTCGCCTCGGGCACGCCGGTGCCGCCTGTCTATGTGCTGGAAGAACCCGGCATCAATGCCTTCGCGGCGGGCTACGCGCCCTCGGATGCCGTCATCGGCATCACGCGGGGCGCGATCGAGACGCTCAGCCGTGACGAGCTGCAGGGCGTCATCGCGCACGAGATGGCGCATATCCGCAACCTCGACACCCGCTATGCCACCGCCGTGGCCATCCTGGTCGGGCTCATCGCGCTGTTTGCGGATCTCGGCCTGCGCCTGTTGCGCGGAATGTCCTGGGGAAACTCGTCGCGATCGAAGAAGAACAGCGGCGCGGCGACCGTGTTCATC
>JALREE010000127.1 GCA_023256835.1 Pseudomonadales bacterium
TTCAACACCATCCTGATCGACCTCGACCGGGACCTGTGGGGCTACATCTCCCTGGGCTATTTCAAGCAGAAGACCATCGCCGGCGAAGTGGGCTCCTCCACCATGCCGCACAAGGTCAACCCCATCGACTTCGAGAACTCCGAGGGCAATCTGGGCATCGCCAATGCCGTCATGCAGCACATGGCGGAAAAACTCCCGATCTCGCGCTGGCAGCGCGATCTGACCGACTCCACCGTGCTGCGCAACATCGGCGTCGGGCTGGCACACAGCGTCATCGCCTATCACGCCACCCTCAAGGGCCTCGGCAAACTGTCGGTGAACCCCGCGGCACTGCTTGCCGATCTCGACGACAGCTGGGAAGTGCTGGCCGAACCCATCCAGACAGTGATGCGCCGCTTCAACGTCGACCAGCCCTATGAAAAGCTCAAGGCCCTGACCCGCGGCCAGCGCATGACCCAGCAGGTACTGGCTGATTTCGTCGAGGCCCTGGACATTCCCGAGGAAGGCAAGGCCCTGCTGCGCGCCCTGCGGCCGGAAAACTACATCGGCAATGCCGTGGAACAGGCCCGCAAGATATGACGTCCTGGCTGCTGCCTGCGAATTTCGACCGGGAACGCTTCCTGCGCGAGTACTGGCAGAAGAAGCCGCTGCTGATTCGTGGCGACGGCCGCTTTGCCGACCCGATCAGTCCGGATGAACTGGCCGGGCTCGCCTGCGAGTCCATCGTGGAATCCCGCCTGGTGCTCACCAATGAGCAAGGCAGCCGCTGGGATCTGCGCCATGGTCCCTTCAGCGAGCACGACTTCGCGCGACTGCCGGCGACGCACTGGAGCCTGCTGGTGCAGGCCGTGGACCAGTGGCATGACGGCGTGCGCAGCCTGCTGCGCGAGTTCGATTTCATCCCGCGCTGGCGCATCGATGACGTGATGATCAGCTTCGCCAGCGATGGGGGCGGCGTGGGGCCGCATTTCGACTATTACGATGTGTTCCTGATCCAGGGTCTGGGACGCAAGCGCTGGCGCCTGGGCGGCCGTGTCGACAGCACCAGCCCGCTGCTGCCTGACACCCCGATGCGTCTGCTGCAGGACTTCCGTACCGAGGAAGACTGGCTGGTCGAGCCCGGCGACATCCTCTACCTGCCACCCAACGTGGCGCATCACGGCGTGGCCATCGGCGACAGCATCACCTATTCCATCGGCTTTCGAACCCCGTCGGTGGCGGAGATCCTCGAGGACCTGGGCGCGGCCCTGGCCCGGGAACTGCCTGCCGATCTGCGCTACGTCGACACCCATCCCCGGGTGCCGTCTCACGTCGGGGAGTTGTCGGCAGAGGTCGCCGATCAGCTGCACAGCCTGCTGGCGGCGCAGCTGCAGGATCGCCAGCAGCTGCTGCGCTGGTTTGGTCGCAGCATGACCAGTCCGAAATACCCGGAGCTGAGCAATGCCAGCGCGGAACCGCTGAGCTGCGCTGCCTTGATGGCAGAGCTGGACGCCGGCGAAGTGCTGCTGCGCAACCCCGCGTCACGCCTGGCCTGGGCTCGCGCGCAGGACGGTGCCGAGCTTTACGCCGACGGCCATTTGCTGCCATGCTCCCCGGCACTGCTGCCGCTGCTGCCAGCACTGTGCGACCCGTTCACCGAACCGCTGGACTGGCTGGAGGCCTGGCTTGCCGGCGCCGAGGGCCGACAGCTGATCACGGAACTGTTCAATCACGGCTGCCTGTATCTGGCTGACGAAGAAGACGACTGAGCCTGCGGCCGCCCCGCCTGGAGACCTGCATCATGCCCAAGTCACTCACGCCATCGCTTTGCCGCCTGCTGTCGACATTGCTGGTCGCGTTCGCCTGTGCCGGCGGTCCGCTGCAGGCCCAGACCAGCGACCCCACGCAGCAGGCCGTGGTGGAAATCGTGCGACTGCAGCACCGGGACCCGGACACCATTCGCCAGGCACTCGAGCCGGTCCTCGATCCGCGCGGGGCCATCAGCCAGATCGACAACAATCTGATCATCAGCACCTCGCGGGCAAACCTGCAGCAGCTGCAGCCTCTGATTGAAACCCTGGATGTTCCCCTGCGCCAGCTGCGCCTGAGCGTCGACTTCGCCTACACGCCCGGCGCGGCGGCGGTGGACGCCGACGGCAGCCGTGTGACGACGGTGCAGACCAGCGGGGTGCTGGACAATCCCCGGCAGAGCATCGTCCTGACCGAGGGGGAACACGCCTACTTCAGCCGCAGCGAGACCAGCGCCCGCGTGAGCCCCGTGTTCGGCAGTCTTGGCTTGCAACTGCAGCAGGACCTGCAGCGCAATGCCCAGAGCGTTGGCGTGACGGCAAGCGTGCAAGGTGACAGCGTGCAGCTGGCCCTGAGCGCCACACGCGACATCCCTGCGGCTGACGGCAGTGTGCGCAGCGAGCTGGTCAACACCGCCCTGCAGATCGGTTTCAATGGCTGGTATGTGGTGTTCGATGCCGCGCCGGCACCGCTCGACTCGAACGTCGTGCAGACCAGCACGGCACGCTCGCAGGCGCTCGCGGTGCGAGTGGAACTGCTGCCCTGATGCGCGACCCTCTTCTGCTCGCGCTGCCCTATTCCCCGGACAGCAGCCTGCTGCTGCGGCGGCTGGCCTCGCTTCCGGGCCTGGTATTCCTCGACAGCGGCTGGCAGAGCGATGCGCCACAGCACCATGCCGGCGCCCGCCACGACATCCTGAGTGCCCTGCCCGTGGCGGTGCTGGACTGCCCGCAGCCGCTGCGGCGCACCGCGCCCAGCGTGTTCCAGAGCGACCCTCTCTACCGCGACCTGCAAGCGCTGCTGTGCCAGCACGCTCCGGCACAGCCGCTGCCTGCAGACCTGCGCGAACTGCCCTTCACCGGCGGAGCGCTGGGCTATCTCGGCTACGACGGCCGCGCCCGCTTCGGCATTCATGACTGGGCCATCGTGGTGGACCATCACCGGCGACGCAGCCAGCTCATCGCCCTGCCCGGCTGCGCCCCGCAGACCATCACGCGTGTGCAACAGTGCCTGGCCCAAGCCCTGCCCGAGCCGCCGCACTTCGCGCTGCAGGCAGCCTTCAAGGCGAATTTCACGCCCGCCAGCTATGCCGAGGCCTTTGCGCGGGTGCAACAGTACATCCAGGCGGGCGACTGCTATCAGGTGAACCTGGCCCAGCGCTTCACGGCGCCCTGCACTGGCGATCCCCTGGGCGCCTATCTACAGCTGCGGCAGAGCATCCACGCGCCGTTCTCGTTCTATCTGCGGGAAGACGATCGTGCCCTGCTCAGCTTCTCGCCCGAGCGCTTTCTGCAGGTGCGTGACGGCGAGGTGCGCACGCAGCCCATCAAGGGCACGCGCCGACGGGCCAGCGACCCGCAGCAGGACGCCGCGCTGGCCGCGCAGCTGCGGGGCAGCGAGAAGGATCGGGCGGAGAACCTGATGATCGTGGACCTGCTGCGCAATGACCTGGGGGCCGTGTGTGACACCGGCTCAGTCCAGGTGGATGCCCTGTTTGAACTCCAGAGCTTCAGCAATGTGCATCATCTGGTGAGCAGCATTCGCGGCCGGCTGCCGGCAGGCAGCTCGCCGCTGGAACTGCTGCGCTGCTGCTTCCCGGGCGGCTCCATCACCGGCGCTCCCAAGCAGCGCGCCATGCAGATCATTGCGGAGCTGGAGCCGGATGCGCGCAGCATCTACTGTGGCACGGCGGGATACATCGGCTTCGATGGCAGAATGGACACGAACATCCTGATCCGCTCCTTGCTCTGGGAAGCGGATCAGGTGCATTGCTGGGGCGGAGGCGGCCTGGTGGCCGACTCCGAATGCGCGCAGGAATATCAGGAGTGCTTCGACAAGATAAACAACATAATCAAGGTGTTGAAGTAATCTTATGAAGCAATGAATTACATGCCCAACTGGCGCAGACTGCCCTTGAGAAAGGCTTGACGCAGCTCGTCGTACTCGGTCACCGCAGCGAACTGCGGGAACTCGGCGATCACATTCGCCGGCGCACGGAACAACACACCCAGGTCCGCCTCGGACAGCATGCTGGTGTCGTTGTAGGAATCCCCTGCGGCCATGACGTGGTAGTTCAGGTCATGGAAAGCCTTGACGGCCTGGCGCTTCGGATCGCGCTGACGCAGCTTGTAATCCACCACCATGCCTTTTTCGTCGGTGATGAGACGGTGGCAGAACAACGTCGGAAAGCCGAGCTGGCGCATCAGGGGCTGGGAGAATTCATAGAAGGTGTCGGACAGAATGACCACCTGGAAGCGCTCGCGCAGCCAGTCCACGAACTCGCGGGCACCCGGCATGGGGCTCATGGTGGCGATCACCGCCTGAATGTCGGGCAGCCCCAGGCCATGCTCGGCCAGGATCCTGAGGCGCTGCTTCATCAGCACGTCATAGTCCGGAATGTCCCGGGTGGTGGCTCGCAGGGCACTGATGCCGGTTTTTTCGGCAAAGCCGATCCAGATTTCCGGGACCAGCACTCCTTCCAGATCAAGACACACGACTTCCAACGCCATTCCCCTTCGCCACAGGCTGAAATTCAAAGAGGCGCCAATGTACCCAGATCGTCCTGGGCTTGCAAGGCGAAGCCGGCCGCATCGCGGTTTACCACCCCGGGCAAATCGGGGAGAATGCCCAGCCATCGCCAGGCGCGCAATCCGCGCGCTCCCCGCCCCTCCTTCATGTGATGCACTTTATGATGAATGCAAGCGAAGTATCTGAATTGAATTCAAAATTCCAGTCCATGGAGCCACGCGACATCCTGCGCCACATCCTGCCGGAAATCCCAGCCATCGCGGTGTCCTTCAGCGGCGCCGAGGATGTCGCCCTGGTGCACATGGCCTGGAAACTGAAGCGGGACATCAAGGTGTTCAGCCTGGACACCGGGCGGCTGCATCCGGAAACCCTGCGTTTCATCGAGCAGGTGCGCACGCTTTACAAGCTGGATCTGGAGATCATGAGTCCGAATGCCGAGGCCGTGCAGCGTCTGACTCGAGAGAAGGGGCTGTTCAGCTTCTACACCGATGGCCACGAGGAATGCTGTGGCGTGCGCAAGGTCGAACCGCTGCGCCGCCAGCTGGCCGGGCTGGAAGCCTGGATCACCGGACAGCGCTGGGACCAGAGCCCCACCCGCGCGGAAGTGCCGGTGGCGCAACTGGACAAGGCGTTCTCCACAGCCGAAAAACCACTGCTCAAGTTCAACCCCCTGGCGAACTGGAGCTCGAAGCAGGTCTGGGACTACATCCGGATGCTGGAGATCCCCTTCAACCCCTTGCACGAGCGCGGCTTCATCAGCATCGGCTGCGAGCCTTGCACCCGTGCCATCGGGCCCAATCAGCACGAGCGCGAAGGCCGCTGGTGGTGGGAGGAAGCCACGGCCAAGGAATGCGGCCTGCACAAGGGCAGCGTGATCAGCAGCGATCGCGCCTCAGACTGAGACCGCCTGCCGCAGCACTGGAATCGGCACGCTGGCGAACAGCGCGTCCAGTTCGTGCTGGGATGAGGTCGCGATGGCCTTGCGGATCAAGCTCGGCTGCAGATGCGGCGCGAACATGCCCATGAAGTCCACCATGTAGGCGCGCAGGATGGCGCCACGGCGAAAGCCGATGCGAGTCAGGCTGTAGTCGAACAGATGACTGACGTCCACGGCCACCAGATCGGCATCCTTCTGGGGATCGACAGCCATGCTGGCCACGATGCCGATACCCACTCCCAGACGCACATAGGTCTTGATGACGTCGGCATCGGCGGCTGTCACCACCACATGGGGCTGCAGATCATGGGCGCGGAAGGCATCGTCCAGCTTGGCACGCCCGGTGAAGCCCGAGACATAGGTCACGATGGGATAACGCGCGATGTCCGCATGGGTGATGCGCTCGACCGCCAGCAAGGCATGCCCCCGCGGCAGCAGCAGCACCCGGTTCCAGCGATAGCAGGGCATCATGATCAGGTCGCCCACCAGCTCCATGGCCTCGGTCGCGATGGCGAAATCCGCCGCGCCGCGCGCCGCCATCTCGGCAATCTGCAAGGGCGTGCCCTGATGCATGTGCAGGGACACGGCCGGATACTGACTGACGAAGCGGCTGATGATGGCAGGCAGCACATAGCGCGACTGGGTGTGCGTGGTGGCAATGGACAGACTGCCCGTCTTCTCGTCCGTGAACTCCCGGGCGATGGTGCGGATATTGTCCAGTTTCAGCAGCACCGCGCCGGCTTCTTCCAGGATGCGTTCGCCCGCCTGGGTGAGGCCGGTCAGATGCTTGCCATTGCGCACGAATATCCGGACGCCCAGTTCGTCCTCCAGCTGCATTATCTGCTTGCTGACGCCCGGCTGCGAGGTGTACAGGGACTGCGCGGCGGCAGACACGTTCATGCCGTTGCGAGCCACTTCCCACACATAGCGCAACTGCTGCAGTTTCATGTCGGCTCCTGCGGGGTCGCCGGGGGCTGATTGGCGACGCCACTCGGCACGTGCCCCGTGGCCACGTGGTGACGGGCGGAATCGCAATGGGACTGCTGATCGTCGAAGAACACGTCGGCGTCGTAGGCCTGCAGGAAGGCGCCTTTGTCGCGCCCGCCCAGGAACAGGGACTCGTCGATGCGGATGTTCCAGGCGCGCAGCGTCTTCACGACACGCTCATGGGCCGGCGCCGAACGCGCCGTGACCAGACAGGTGCGGATAGGCGATTCGCCCGGCGGAAACGCCATCTGCAGGCGCTGCAGCGCGGCCAGGAAGGGCTTGAACGGCCCGCCGGAGAGCGGCTGATTGGCGGCCTTCTGCTCACTTTCCGCGAAGGCGGCCAGGCCACTGGCCTTGTAGACGCGCTCGGCCTCATCGGAAAACAGCACGGCGTCGCCGTCGAAGGCGAACTTGAGCCGCCCCTGGGGCCGCGTGGTCACCCGCGACGGCAGGATGGTGGCTGCCGCGACGCCCTGCTCAAGCGCGTGGCGGACATCGCTGCCATCGGTGGACAGGAACAGGTGCACATTGAACGGTGCGATGTAGCGATACGGGCTCTCGCCGCCGCTGAAGGCGGCGCGGGTGATGCCGAGCCCGTAATGGCTGATGGAGTTGAAGATGCGCAGACCGGTGTCGGCACTGTTGCGCGACAGCAGGATCACCTCGACCCGCTGCTCCGGCAGCAGCTCGTTGAGCGCCAGTAGCTTGTTCACCAGCACGAAGGCATCGCCGGGCTCCAGGGGTTCGTCCTCGTGGGCGATCTGGTAGCGCTGGTAGGCTTCCAGCCCCTGCTGCTCGAAGACGCGGTGACTCTCTTCTAGATTGAACAGGGCACGCGACGAGATCGCGATCACCAGTTGTTCGGGAGGGGCGTCGGGGTTAGTGGCTGTCATGGCGGGCTTCCAGGGGTCAGGCTTGCGGGACTGGGGCCGAGTATAGAGCAATCCGGCGGGATGATCGCCTGCGCTGACAGCGCCGCCATGACAGGCTGTCGCGGATGCGGCTAGAATCGCGCCTTCCAGTGATTTCCAGGAGTGTCTGCCCCGTTGACCATGAGCTGTTCCCTAGCGTCCGAGAAACGCGCGCTGCTGCTGTCCGGTGGCGGTGCCCGTGCGGCCTACCAGGTGGGCGTGCTGCGCGCCATCGCCAATATCCTGCCCAATGACGCCAGCAACCCTTTCCAGATCATCACCGGCGCCTCGGCAGGCGCGCTCAATGCGGCGTCGATCGCCATCCATGCGCCGCGCCTGCGCACCGGCGTGCGCACGCTGGAATACGTGTGGAGCAACATCAGCAGTGCTCAGGTCTACAAACTCGATTCCGGCGGCCTGATCAGCAGCGCCTCGCAATGGGTGTTCTCCTTCCTGGCCAGCCGCCGCCGCGACACTCCCGCCTCGCTGCTGGACAACTCGCCGCTGGAAGAACTGCTCGAGCGCACCATCAAGTTCGACAGGTTGCAGCGCAACATCGACGCGGGCTATCTGGAAGCGCTGGCGATCACCGCCTCGGGCTATTCCAGCGGCGAATCGGTGTCATTCTTCCAGGGCGTGGAAGGCCTGCGCAACTGGCACAAGGCGCACCGGGTCGGCGTGCGCAGCGAACTGGGCGTCAAGCATCTGCTGGCCTCCTCCGCCATTCCGACGCTGTTCCCTGCCGTGCACATCCACCGGGAGTTCTTCGGCGACGGCGCCATCCGCCAGCTCTCCCCCCTGAGCCCGGCCATCAAGCTTGGCGCCGATCGCATCCTGGCAGTGGGTGTCAGTGGCAACAAGCCCGGCAGTCCGCCGCGGGATGCGGCGCCTGCCCAGCCTTCGCTCACGCAGATTCTGGCGCACATTCTCAACAGTGCCTTCGTGGATACGCTGACCAATGACATGGAGGCCCTGCGTCGCGTCAACAAGCTGCTGCCTCTTGTCCCTCCGGAGAAACTGCAGGAATCCACGGAACTGGGTCTCAAGCCCATCTGCCTGCTGGACATCTCGCCGAGTCAGAACCTCAACAGCATCGCGGTCGAGTATTTCGACGACCTCCCCCGCGCCCTGCGGCTGTTCGTGAAGGACTCAGGCTCCAGCAGCGTGCTGAGCCTGCTGATGTTCGAGAAGCGCTACTGCCAGCGCCTCATCGCCCTGGGGCTGGAAGATGCCATGGCCAAGGAAGCGCAGATCCGCGACTTCTTCATGCCAGCGGACAGGTGATGCCCAGTCCCTTGATGCCGCAGTAGCCGTTGGGATTGCGCGCCAGGTATTGCTGGTGGTAATCCTCTGCATAATAAAATGCATCCAACAGCTTGATTTCCGTGGTAATGACTCCGAATCCTGCGTCATTCAACACCGCCTGCACCCGTTGGGCCCCGGCCTGGGCTTGCGCCAGCTCCTTGGTACTGCCGACATAGATCGCGGAGCGGTACTGAGTACCGCGATCATTGCCCTGGCGCATGCCCTGGGTCGGATCATGCGACTCCCAGAACACTTCCTGCAGACGACGACTGCTGATCTGCTGCGGGTCGTAGAACACAATCACCACTTCGGTGTGCCCGGTGCGCCCGCTGCACACTTCCTCGTAGGTGGGATTGGGCGTGAGGCCGCCGGCGTAGCCCACGGCGGTGCTGTAGACCCCCTGCAGGCGCCAGAACACCCGTTCGGCCCCCCAGAAACAGCCCATGCCGAAGACGATCTGGCGCAGCCCCTCTGGCAACGGCGGTTGATAGGCCCTGCCGTGCACGACATGGCAGTTGCTGACAGGCATGGGCGTGCTGCGACCTGGCAGTGCTGAAGCGGCATCGGGCAGCGTCGCTGGCTTGGAAAACAACATGAAACTCCTCCTTTTCGAACGGGTTGCACACGAGCTCGCAGGGGCGCTGCAGACCACGCTGGCTGCGGCCTGCAGCTTGAATGCACCGGGCACTTGGGGCATGATCGCGCCTTCCGGAAAACCAGGCCAGGCGCCTGTCTTGCCACCCTCACGACCCGCGCAGTATACGTTACGCCACTCGCCCCACACTGGACTGGAAAAGGACCGACCCATGATCTCTGCATTGATGAGCAACTACGGCAATCCCGATCTGGAATTCGAGCGTGGCGAAGGCACCTGGCTGTACACCCCGACCGGCGAGCGCTACCTCGATTTCACCACGGGCATCGCCGTGAACTGCCTCGGGCACTGCCATCCCTCCCTGGTGCAGGCCCTGCAGGAGCAGTCCACACGCATCTGGCACAGCTCCAACCTGTTCCGCATTCCGCAGACGGAAAAACTGGCCCGGCGTCTGGTCGACAATACCTTTGCCGACCGCGTGTTCTTCAGCAATTCCGGCACCGAAGCGGTGGAAGCCGGCTTCAAGATGATGCGTCGCTATCACTACAGCCGCGGCGACGCCCAGCGTGTGCGCATCATTTCGCTGACCAGTTCTTTCCATGGGCGCACGCTGGCTCCCATTGCCGCCTGTCGCAACCCCGTGCACATCGAAGGCTTCCTGACCGGCGATCCGGGCTTCGACCAGGTGCCCTTCGGCGACATCGAGGGCCTGCCCAAGCAAGCCCAGCAGCGGCTTGAGGCAATTGGTCAAATGGAGGAGCTTGGCTCGGGCTTTTACCTGGCCATGCATGACCTGGAGATCCGCGGCGCCGGCGAGGTGCTGGGCGAGCACCAGAGCGGCAACAGGATGGAG
>JALREE010000145.1 GCA_023256835.1 Pseudomonadales bacterium
CGCCTGTCGCCTTCATTTCCAGCGGCTGGCCCAACAATAATTTCGAGATAAATAAAGGGTAAATACCAATGTCCAACAAAGAACCACCTGTTAAATGGGGATTAAACCAACGGGCCTCCTCATCATAAGCAGCCTTAAAACCGAAATCAGCTACCACATGTTTGATTTCACCGATGGCACCTGAAGCGATAATCTCTTGCAATTTGGCAATCGAAGGATGAAAACGCGTCCACAAAGCCTCCATTAAAAATAGATTCTTTTCGCGGGCCTTTTGAATCATCGCCGAAACCACGCTGAACGCCGTCGATCTGAAAGTGCTGATCGAACAGATGCGGGAACAGATCCAGAACATCGAATAGCCCTTCAGGTGACTGCATGACCGTGCTTCTTGACGCCAACGACGCGAATGACCTTGCGGAAGCAGTGCGCCTGCTGCGTGCCGGAGAACTGGTCGCCGTGCCGACCGAGACGGTCTACGGCCTGGCTGCCGACGCGCGCCAGCCGGACGCCGTGCGGGCCATTTTCGCGGCCAAGAACCGCCCCGCCGATCACCCCCTGATCGTGCATCTGGGCGATGCCGCACAGCTTGCCGAGTGGGCCGTGCAGATCCCGCCAGCCGCCTTCCGCCTGATCGAACGTTTCTGGCCCGGGCCCCTGACCCTGGTGCTGCACAAGGCGCCATGGGTTGATCCGGTTGTGACCGGCGGCCACGCGACGGTAGCGCTGCGGATGCCCGCACACCCTGCCTTGCTCGCACTGCTCAAGGGCAGCGGCCTGGCCGTGGCAGCTCCCTCTGCCAATCCGCACAAGCGTCTCAGCCCGACGAGTGCGGCGCATGTGATGGCTGCCATGGCCGGCAAGCTCGCGGCCGTGCTGGACGGCGGCGATTGCAGCTTCGGCATTGAATCCACGATTCTTGATCTGACCGGCGAGCTGCCGTGCGTGCTGCGCACCGGGCCAGTCACCGCCAGCGCGATCGCCGAGCATCTGGGCTGCCCGGTGGCGACACCGAGTCAGCATGCCGTCGCGGTGCCGGGCAACATGCCGGAACATTACCAGCCACGCACGCCCGTGCGGCTGAAGTCTGCCCGGGAGATCGCGCAGGAAGCGGCGTTTCCCGTGGCGAGAATCCTGCTGAGTCTTGACCCAGATCAAGTCAGCTCGCCTTCTGCGCTGACACGCGTGATGCCGCGTGCTAAACCTGACTACGCGCGGCAGCTCTATCGGGCGCTGCACGAGGCCGATCTGCTGCAGGTGCGGGAGATCTGGGTGGAAACCCCGCCTGCCACCGAGGAGTGGGCCGACGTCATCGACAGATTGCAGCGTGCCAGCGCCGGTGCCCGCTAGAAGGGTCCCGTTGCCACAGATTGCGCATTGCACTGGCGAGGGTCGACGAACATCAGAGAAGGAGTGTGATACCCATGCAGAAGATACACGTCCCCGACATGTCCTGCGGCCATTGCTCCAATGCCATCACGCAGGCACTGAAGGCGTTGGACGCTGCGGCCGAGGTGCAAGTGGATCTGGAGACCAAGCTGGTCAGTGTGACCACCACCGCCCAGGAAGCGGCCGTGCGCGCGGCGATCGCCGGCGCGGGCTATACGCCGTCATGAAGGCGCCGGCAGTCTTCACGACTGCCGCACCTGATTCCACTGGATCGTCCTGCTGCGCCAGTGTTCCTCGATGGCCTGCACGAAGCCCTTGTTGACGAACTTGGCGCGTGACTCGTTCCACAGCGGCGAGTCATGGCGCAGCACGATGCCCTCCACTTGACCTGGCCGGTAGCGACTGCCGGCCTGTTCCAGAAACTGCGTCAGACTCTTGCGCGTGAATCTGCCGCGACCGAGCTCGGGCACCTGTGCCAGCCCCAGCTCCTGCGCCAGTTGTGCACGGCGCGCCACACTCCAGAAGCGGCCCTCGCCACGGTCATAGACATCGAACACCAGGAACCAGTCGGGCAGCGCGTGGTAGTCGAGCGAATGCTGTGCGGCGCACCACTCGCCGAACAGAATCAACTGTGGGGTCAGGTGGCTTTTCAAGACGTAGTCGAACTGGCCGAGCCAGGCGTTCAGGCGCGAGAACTGGCCGTTGAAGGGCTGCTCCAGATAGCTGCCGCGATTCTGGGCGCGCAGGTCCCCGCGCTCGTCCAGTGACAGACCCAGATTGGCGCCGTCCAGTTTTTCCTCGATGATCAGCTCGTGCTGCAGCATGTTCTCCACTTCCGGTGGCGCGAGCACCTTGTCACCGCGAGGCTCGCCCTCGCCCAGCCAGATCAGATGATGCGTGTGAGGAAAGCGGAAGAAGTCAGTCATGTGAATGTCCCTTGTGAAGGCGTCTCTGTTTTTCGGCATGGCGGGTTCTGGACCAGTCGGGCAGCAATGGGAGGAGAGTGAGTCCGGTGCGAGTCAGTTCGCACTCCCAGTCGTGCCAGTCGGTGTCGCCGGCGAAGACGATGGCACTGCTGCCGGGCAGGTCCAGCGCCTGCTGGGCGGCCGCCACCATCTTGCGGTCAGCCAGATCGTGCACCACCTCATCCAGTGGCTGCGGCAGGATGCCTGAGCCATCGCGGTCGTAATCCACCTGCACGCGATCGACTTCATCGCGGGACAACTTCGCCATGACCACCTCGATGCCGTAGTCGTGGAAGCCCAGCTTGTGGTGATACTCGACATTGATGGCGCCGGCGTTGTCCAGCACCAGATGCGCGGGGCTGGCGGCGAAGCCTTCGAGCCAGTGCAGCACCTGCTCCTGCAGCGCCGGGTCGGGCGGGCTCACCTCGCGATGATGCGGCAGCAGCGGCACGCCCCTGCGGCGAGCCATGGCGGCACTTGCCGCGATCAGCACATTGGTGTCGACGAGATAGCGCGCCAGCCACTGCGGCGCCGTGGCCAGGGCTTGACGCTTGCGATTGGCTGACTTCACGACATTGCGTCCAGAAAGTGATACGTGGCTCGATGATAAGCCGGCAGCGCCGCACTGGCGAGTGCGGGGCCGCGCATGCTTCAATTTCGACTTCACATCCATTGCCGCGAGTCCGCCGCGTGACCAGTCCATCCATCCCCAGTGCCACATTGCCTATCGAGGCCGTCCTGCCGGATCTGCGCAGTGCGCTCGCGCGGCACAATCGCTGCCTGCTGGTGGCCCAGCCCGGGGCCGGCAAGACCACCCGGGTGCCGCTGGACCTCTTGCAGGCGGACACCTCCGGCCGCTCGCGCTGGCTGCTGCTGGAGCCACGTCGGGTGGCGGCACGTCTGGCGGCGGGCTACATGGCGGAACAGCTCGGCGAGCCTCTCGGCGCTACCGTGGGCTACCGGGTGCGGGGAGAGTCCCGCATCGGCCCGGCCACGCGCCTGGAAGTGGTCACCCAGGGCATCCTGACCCGGATGCTGCAGGACGACCCGGCGCTGAGCGGCGTGCAGGGCATCCTCTTCGACGAATTTCACGAACGCAGCCTCGAGGCTGACCTCGGCCTGGCGCTGGCCCTGGAGGTGCAGCAAGGTCTGCGGGAGGACCTTCAGCTGCTGATCATGTCGGCCACGCTGGACGTCGGCGCCCTTCTGCAGGTGCTGGGCGAGCATACGCCCGTGATCGACTGCCCCGGGCGCGTCTGGCCAGTCAGCACGCAGTACCGCTCACCGCCCTTGCGCGAGTCCGCGGAGCGCCATCAGGCCGCCGTCGTGCGCGAAGCGCTTGCCGCCCATAACGGCGATGTGCTGGTGTTCCTGCCCGGTCAGGCCGAGATCCGGCGCCTGCAGCGCGAACTCGAGGGGAGCATTCCCGGCCATGTGGAACTCTATCCGCTGCACGGCCAGCTCACCCTGGCGCAACAGCAGAGCGTGCTGCGACGGCCGGCGAACTCGACGTCCCGCCGCGTGATCCTGTCCACCGCGATTGCCGAGTCCAGCGTGACGGTCCCCGGCGTGCGCGTCGTCATCGATGCCGGCCTGGAGCGCGTGCCCGTATTCCAGCCACGCACAGGGCTGAGCCTGCTCGACACCCGGCGAGTCAACCGCGCCAGCGCCGATCAACGCCGCGGCCGGGCGGGCCGAGAGGCGCCCGGCGTGTGCTACCGACTATGGGCGGAGGAGACCATGCTGGCTGCGCATCGCGAGCCGCAGATGCTGCAGGCCAACCTGGCCGGACTGGTGTTCGAGCTGCTGCGCTGGGGCGTGCAGGACCCGACGCGTCTGTGCTGGGTCAGCCCGCCGCCGGCGCCCGCAGTCGAGAGTGCCCGGGCACTGCTGCGGATGCTGGGCCTGCTGGAGGCGGACGGCAGCCTGAGCCGCTTCGGCCGCGCCTGCGGGCGCTGGCCCACGCATCCGCGCCTGGCCGTGTTGCTGCAGGAGGCGGGCAGCCTGGATGCGCAGACCCTGGCCTGCTGGCTGGTGGCCTGGCTGGAGGAAGACATTGGCGGGCAGGACATCGACCTTGCCGTGATCTTTGCCGCGCTGGAACACGGGGGTCACGCCCGCGTGGAGGAGCGCTGGAAACGCGCCGCCCGACAGTGGGCCACGCGGGCAGGCTGCCCGGCGGAGCTGACGTCGGCGGACCGCCTGCCCCTGTTGCTCGCCCGCGCCTGGCCGGATCGCCTGGCGCAGAATCAGCGCCAGAGCAGCGATCAGGGCCGTGCCCGGTTCAAGCTCGTGAGCGGCGGGCAGGCCCTCCTGCAAGAGACGCATCCGCTGGCGCGCGCCGACTTTGTGCTCGCCGTGGAACTGGACGGCGACGCCAGCGGCGCCCGCATCTTCCACGCAGCAGCCATCACCACGGCCCAGGTGGAGCGTTGCTTCCCCGAGGCAGCGCGCTGGCGCGCCGAGGTGCGCTGGGACGCGGCCGGTGGCCGCATGATCGCTGAGGAAATCCGGGGCATCGGCGCCCTGGTGCTGGAACGCCGTCCCCTGCGCGACGTGCCGCCCGAAGTTCTGCGCCGGGGCCTGCTGGAGGCCTTGCGTCAGCGTGGCAGTCTGGCCTGGTCGGACGACGACCGTCAGCTGCTCGGGCGTCTGCGCCTGCTGCACCGAACGCTCGGGGCGCCGTGGCCGGCCTTGAGCGAGCAGGACGTGCTGAGCACGCTGGAGGACTGGCTGGGGCCGCATCTGCAGGGCCTGAGCCGACTGGAGCAAGTGGACAGCCTGCCGCTGGGCCGCCTGCTGCTGGACACGCTGGACTGGTCACTGCAGCAAAAGCTCGCCCAGCTCGTGCCTACCCATCTGGCGGTGCCCAGCGGCAACCGCATCGCGCTGGACTACTCTGGCCCGGAACCCGTGCTGGCCGTCAAGCTGCAGGAGCTGTTCGGCCTGCAGCAGACACCCACCCTGGTGCAGGGCCGTGTGAGTGTTCTGCTGCATCTGCTCTCGCCAGCCCGGCGGCCGGTGCAGGTGACGCGGGATCTGGCCAACTTCTGGGCGACGGGCTATTTCGAGGTGCGCAAGGATCTGCGTGGGCGCTATCCCCGCCATCCCTGGCCGGACGACCCGCTGCAGGCCGAGCCCACAGCCCGCGTCAAGAAGCGACCGCCAGGGCCTTGAGTGAAGACTGGCTAACTCGCGGGTGTCTGAGTGGACTGACGATTGAAGTCTTCCGAGAAGCTCACGAACTCCTCCGCCGGCATGGGCCGGCAGATGCAATAGCCCTGCAGCACATCGCACCCGGTCTTCACCAGCAGCGCGATGGTGTCTTCATCCTCGACACCCTCCGCCACCACCAGCGCGCCGAGGTCATGCCCGAGGGAGATGCTGGCCTGAGTCAGCTTCAGATTGCGCTCGGACTGCAGGATGTCGTCGATGAAGGTCTTGTCGATCTTGATCTCGTCGAAGGCGAAGCGCTTGAGAGACTCGAGTGAAGAGTAGCCGGTGCCGTAGTCGTCCAGCGAGATCTGCACCCGCGCGGCCCGCAGCAACTCGATATTGGCGAGGATGGCCTGGGTCTCCTTCATCAGCGCCGTTTCGGTGATCTCGACGGTCAGGAACTCCCCGCGCGTCCCGAGCGCCTGGCTGATGCGCTCCACGACACCACGGTCGGCAAGATCATTGGCCGAGACATTCACCGAGAGACGGTAGCGCAGATCGGCCACCTGCCAGTCCTGCAGCGTGACCAGCGCCTGATTGAGGGCCTGCAGGGTGATGTCCTTGATGATGCCGGCGCGCTCGGCCAGCTGGATGAAGGTGTCGGGGGCGATGGCGCCACGCTGCGGGTGATGCCAGCGCGCCAGCATCTCGGCGCCGACGATGCGTTGGGTGCGCACGTCGTACTGCGGTTGATAGACCCAGGCCAAGCGTCGCTCGGCGATCGCCTTGCGCAGTTCTTCCAGCAGCAGCCTGCTTTCGGTGTCGAACACCTCCGGCGCGCCATGGCGACGCCGCCACCACAGCCACAAGGCAAGACCCAGGCTGAGCCAGCCCACGGCCGCTATCGCCCAGAACAACCGATCCCGAGGCGGCTCGGCACCGGGCTCCAGCCAGCGCTCGCGCAGGCGTTGCAACTCCCCGCTGCGCTGCAGCTGCAGTATCCCCTCGTTGAGCTGCTCGACCAGCGCCGGACGCACCGGGGCGACGGCGAACGCATAGGTGACGGGCAACAGCAGCGGGCTCAGGGCCTGCAGACCTTCCAGCTGCTCCTGTTCCATGGTGTAGCGCGCAATGGTGGAGGGCAGCAGCGCCAGGTCAGCGTCTCCGCTGGCGACCAGGCGCAAGGCCTGCGCTTCGTTCTCAGCCTCGACGATCTGGGCATCGGGTGCCAGACTGCGCAGCTGTTCGCGGGCGTAGGCTCCCCGCTCCATCGCCACGCGATAGCCGCCGATGCTGCCCAGGTTGCGATGGCTGGGGGCATCCGCACGGCCGTACAACAAGTGGTATTCGATGTTGATCGGATCCGTGAACAGATAGAGCGCCTCGCGCTCGGGTGACACGAACATGGGCACCACGTCGAGCGTGCCGGCGGCAAGCTGGTCCTGGATCTGGGTCCAGTCGCCGAAGACGAAGCGCAGCTCGGCATCCTCCGCGACAGCGGCGCGCAGAACCTCGACGTCGAAGCCGGTGGCGGTGCCGGACGCGTCCTGAAAGTGAAACGGGGGGTAATAGTTGGAACCCCCGAAGGCGATGGGGTCGGGCTGGGCGTGCAGCCCGCAAGCCGGCAGCCAGAGTGCCGCAGCGACACACAAGCGCAGGGTTCTATCGTTCCATCGATTCGCACGCATGCAGAAATCCTGTGCCTGATCCGCAGGGGATCGCGTGAGTTCTGGCCGGAGTGTAGGGATGCCGGTAGCCGGATGCAAATCGGTCGAGGGTGCCGGCAGCCGCCGGACTTGATGGTATAGTGCGCCCGACTCATCGCAATGTGGAATGCAGCACCATGGCCCGAGGCACTCTCTTCATCATTTCCGCCCCTTCCGGGGCCGGCAAGACCAGCCTGGTCAACGCCCTGCTCAAGGATGGCAACGACCCGCTGCTGTGCGTGTCGATCTCGCACACCACGCGCGCCCGCCGCCCGGGCGAGGTCGATGGCGTGAACTATCATTTCGTCTCGGTGGACGCCTTCCGCGCCATGCAGCGTGACGACGCCTTTCTTGAATCGGCCGAGGTGTTCGGCAATCTCTACGGCACCTCGCGCGACTGGGTTCAGGCCCAGCTGGAACAGGGGCTCGACGTGATCCTGGAAATCGACTGGCAGGGGGCCGCGCAGGTGCGGCAGCGCATGGACCGCAGTCGCAGCATCTACATCCTGCCGCCCTCGCTGGCGAGTCTGCGCGAACGCCTCACCGGTCGCGCCCAGGACGACGAGGAGACCATCAACCGGCGCATGCGCCAGGCCACGGACGAGATCTCCCACTACGACGCCGCGGACTACGTGGTGATCAACGAAGACTTCGCGACCGCCCTGCAGGACCTGCGCGCCATCGTGCGCGCCTGTCGTCTGGAGCGTGCCCAGCAGCAGCAGAACAACGCCGGCTTGCTCGCTGCCTTGCTGAAAACAGCTTGAAACCGGCCTCTGCGGCCCTTAAATGCTGATCAGGACAAGATTAAAGTAGGCAGTGCCGAGGCTCTTTTAGTAGAATCGCCGGTCTTTTCAACAGCCCCGTCTCAACCACAGGTGTAGCTATGGCCCGTATAACCGTCGAAGATTGTCTGGCAATGGTCGACAATCGCTTCCAGCTGGTGATGATTTCCAGCAAGAGAGCCCGTCAGATCCAGACAGGTGGCAAGGACCCGCTGGTGCCTGCCGACAACGACAAACCCACGGTGATCGCCCTGCGCGAAGTGGCCGCCGGTCTGGTGGATGCCAGCATCCTGACTGCGCGCGCCCCGGCGCCCATCATCACGCTGACCCGCGATGACCTGAAGGCACCACCACCCCAGATGCTCGACAATGACGATGACGACGCCTTCGGCGAAGACCTCTGAGTGAGGCAGGAGTCGGCTTGTGAACACAATCGACTCTCTTGCCAGCAGCCTCTCCACCTACCTCGAGGGGGAGCAGGTCAATCTTGTCCGCCGTGCCTACTACTACGCCGAACAGGCCCATGATGGCCAGTTCCGGCGCAGTGGTGATCCTTATGTGACCCACCCCCTCGCCGTGGCCGGCATCCTGTCCGAAATGCACATGGACCCCCAGAGTCTGGTGGCGGCCCTGCTGCACGACGTTATCGAGGACACCGGCATCAGCAAGCAGGCCGTCAAGAGTCAGTTCGGCGACGCCATTGCCGAGATGGTCGACGGCGTGAGCAAGCTCAACAAGATCAGCTTCAGCAGCCATGCCGAGGCCCAGGCCGAGAACTTCCAGAAGATGGCGCTGGCCATGGCCAAGGACATCCGCGTGATCCTGGTGAAGCTGGCCGACCGCCTGCACAACATGCCTTCCGGGGAAGCGCGCGACGATGACGCGGTAGATCCGTTCGTCCGCAAGACCGCCGCGTGGGCGTGGCGCCTGCTGGTGATCCTGGCCGCCATCGCCGCCCTGCTGTGGCTGATGGACCGCCTTCAGGTGATCGTCGTTCCGGTCGCGCTGGCGGTCATCCTGACAGCTCTGCTGCTGCCCGCGGTCGACTGGCTGGACCGGCGCGGTGCACCCCGCGGCGCCGCAGTGGCTCTGGTGCTGCTGATGGGATTCTCCGCGTTCGGTGGGATTCTGAGTTTCGTTGTGAGCCAGTTCATTTC
>JALREE010000227.1 GCA_023256835.1 Pseudomonadales bacterium
CTCGACTCACGCGCCGAGACTGAGGCGGGCGCGCTGACCTACGGTCAGCAGCGGCTACAAGAGGTGGCGCGAGCACTGGCCGCAGGCCCTCGACACCTGCTTCGGCACGCATCACCTGATGTTCGCCGAAGACGCCGACAACACGCTGTGGACGAGCGGCGGCGGCGCGGTGGTGGGCTGGCTGAACACGCGGCAGTTTCTGGAAACGGGCGACGCCGTGGCCGCCCAGGGCTGGACGCCGCTGATTCTGGACACCAATGGCAATGGCGTGCGCGACGAAGGCTATGTGCAGCCCGAGGAAGCGGCCGATGCCGCACGGGACACGCGCATCGTGGCGGGCCTGTACGCAGTGGCGCCGGCGGCCGATGGTTCGGTATGGGGCTCGACGCTGGACTACCCGGGGGCGGTGCTGCGCATCGTGCCGGGGGCGGATCCCTCCACCACGGCGCTGACGGAAATCTACGAACTGCCGGTGTATGCCGACGGCAATGCCATCGAAGGCTTCTCGCCGCGCGGTATGGATATCGACCGCAACGGCGTGGTGTGGGCGGCGCTTTCAAGCGGCCACATGGCCAGCTTCGACCGCCGCAAGTGCACCGGGCCACTCAACGGCCCGACGGCCACGGGCCAGCATTGCCCCGAGGGCTGGACCTTCTATCCAGAGCCGCTGCCGCAGTTCAAGAATCTGGATCAACCGGGCAGTTCCGAGGGCAGTTATTACACCTGGGTGGACCAGCACAACACCTTCGGGCTGGGCAACAACACACCGATCAACACCGGCAATCAGTCGGGCGCCCTGCTGGTGCTGGACGATGGCGAGTGGGTGCGCCTGACGGTGCCCTACCCGCTGGGCTTCTACACCAAGTGGATGGATGGCCGCATCGACGACCCGGCAGCGGGCTGGAAAGGCCGGGGCCTGTGGGCCACGCTGAGCAGCCGCGCGCCGTTCCACATGGAGACGGGGCCGGGCACGACGAGCAAGGTGTATCACTTCCAGATGCGACCGGACCCGCTGGCGAGGTGAGCGATTTGACGCCTTGACGTCACGACGCTAGGCTTGGGACAAGGAGGTGCCCCATGCAAGAGTCATCCAAGCGCGCAACCATTTACTTCGACCCCGCCCTGCACACGGCCTTGCGTCTCAAGGCCGTGCACAGTCAGCGCTCCATTTCCGATCTGGTGAACGACGCGGTGCGTGCCGCCCTGGCGGAAGATCAGGAAGATCTCGCTGCCTTCGAGCAGCGCGTTGCCCAGCCGGAAATCACCTACGAAGTCCTGCTCAATGACTTGAAAGCCCATGGCAAGCTATAGGCTGAGCTTCAAGAGTTCTGTCGCCCGCGATCTGCGCAGCATTCCCAATCAGGACGTCGCGAAGATTCTGGCGCGCATCGAGGTGCTGGCCGATAACCCGCGCCCGCCCGGCTGCGAAAAATTGTCGGGACTGCCGCGCTACAGGGTGCGGCAGGGCGTTTATCGCATCGTCTACGAAATCCAGGATGATGTACTGCTGGTGCTGGTGGTGAAAATCGGGCATCGCAAGGATGTCTATCGGTAAAGACTCACCCCAGCGCTCGCACCCGGTGGTTCTCGCTGTCGGTCACATAGAGCACGCCCTCGTGCATGAACACACCATGCGGGCGTGCCAGCGCGCAGCGCAGCGGGTCGCCGTCCGGCCCATCGGCCACCTGGCCGGTGCCCAGCACGGTGCTGAGCACGCCGGAATCCAGGTCCATGCGCCGGATCGCGTGATTCTCGGTGTCCACGATGTAGAGCGCGTTGTCGGCCGCCGACCAGGCGATGCCCTTGGGCCCGTTGAAGGTGGCGTCGATGGCCGGCCCGCCGTCGCCGCTGTAACCACTTTCTCCGGTGCCGGCGATGCGCTCCAGCGTGTCGGCGCGCAGGTCAAGCCTGAACACAGCATTGCCTTCGCGCAGCACCAGATACGCATTGCCCGAGGCATCGGTGTCGATGGAGCGCGGGCCGCGCAGCGGGGTGCCGCGCAGGGGGCCGCGGTCCGGGGTGGCCTCGCGGGTGCCATCGCCGCCGATAGTGCGGATGATGCCGCTGCCGCGCTCGATCAGCCGCAGCCGCTGATTGCCGATGTCGCACACCAGCAGATTGCCGTCGGCGTCGAACGCGATGCTGTGGGGCTGGCGCAACTGCGCCTGGGTGGCGGGGCCCTCGTCGCCGGAAAAGCCCGGCTCGCCGGTGCCGGCGATGGTGGACACCTGGCCCGTCACGGCATCGATGCGACGCACCACATGCGCATCGCGCTCCACCACAAAGAGATGGCCGTCGCGATCGAAGCGGATCTCGTGAGGCGCAGAGAACGCCGCCTGCAGTGCGGGGCCCCCATCGCCCGTCCAGCCTTTCTCGCCATTGCCGGCCAAGGTGGTGATCACCCCGTCGGGAAGGGACACCCGGCGCGTGCGGCCCGTGTCCACCTCGCAGAAATACACCGCGCCATCGGGCCCCACCACCACGCCGTAGGGATTGTTGATGGGCGTCTGCGTGGCAGCCAGCCCTGCCAGATCGCTCTCGTAGCCCGCCACGCCGGTGCCGGCGAAAGTGCTCACACGCAGCCCCTGGGCGAGGGCCTTCACGGGGCTCAGCACGCAGGCGGACGCCATGGCACACAGTTGCAGGAAGTGGCGACGATTGATGGTCATGGGACTCTCCTGATTGTTTGACATTTTTATTGGAGCTGGTGGGAGCTTGTTTGCAAGCGAAGCTTCGCTGGCACTGAACTCAGGAGCTGGCGTTGGGGTGAGCGTCGGCGGACTGTGAACCGCCTGGGCGACGGCCAGCGAGCCCCCATGGCTGATGAGATGGACACCTCGTGCAGTTACGGCGTCGAGGCGCCTAATTTGAGTTTGGGATTCAAATAAACAAGAGGTGTCCGAGATGAAAGTTACCCTGATTGGAATTGACCTGGCAAAGAGTATTTTTCAGGTGTGTGGCGTAAACCAGGCGTGCAAGGCAGTGTTCAATCGTGCCGTCAAGCGCGACCAATTGCTGGAGTTTCTGGCCCACTATCCTGGGGTTGTGATCACGATGAAAGCCTGCAGTGGCTCCAATTACTTGGGCAGAACGCTGCAGCAGCACGGCTATCCGGTTCGCTTGATTCCACCCATGCACGTCAAGCCCTTTGTCAAGGGCAACAAGAATGATCGCAACGATGCGTTTGCAATCTGCGAGGCTGCCAACCGACCGCAAATGGTGTTTGTGCAGGCACGCTCGGTGGAGCAGACCGACCTGATTCTGGCGCACCGGGTCAGAGAGCGCCTGATCGGGCAACGCACCACACTGATCAATCAGTTGCGAGGCTTGCTGCAGGAGTACGGCATCGTGCTGGCGCAAGGTAAGCAGAAGCTGCGTCAGCAATTACCCCAGATACTGGAGGATGCGCAGAACCCCTTGAGCATGGCTGCCCGGGCGTGCTTTGCGCAGATGCTGCAGGAGTGGGCCGATCTGGACCAGAGCATTGCCGTGCACGATCGCTGCATCAATCAACAGTGCAGACTGACGCCGGCGTGTCAGCGTCTGACGGGGATCAAGGGCATCGCCCAGATCAGCGCCACGGCGCTGGTGGCCCATGCTGGCAATGGAGCGCAGTTCCGCAGTGCCCGGCACTTCGCCGCGAATCTGGGGCTGGTACCCAAAGAGCATTCCAGTGGCGGCAAGCAGAAGCTGGGCGGGATCACCAAGCGTGGCAACCGCTACGTGCGAAGGCTGCTGGTGCAGGGAGCGTGGTCGATCATCCGGCATATTGAGAGCGCGACAGACCGACTGTCAATCTGGGCGAAGCAGGTGATCGCGCGTCGAGGCAAGCATATCGCCGCGCTGGCACTGGCCAACAAACTGGCCCGGATAAGTTGGGCAATGTTGTACAAGCAGCAGGAGTTCAGGGCACTCTGAAGTACCGATTGCGGCAGGAGCAGGAAGACCCACCGACTAAAGCGGCGATGGAGAATGAAAGAACAGGCTAAACCGACCCCTGACAATGCCGAGTGAACCCATGGGCCAAGAGCCCGAAGGGACGATCATGCAACAGGGGTGCGGTTCTCATTAGGGCCAGGCAACAAAGTCGCTGCCACCGCAACAGGCCGAATATACGGATGCAGTTTTACCTGGTCCAATCAAAAGACATTGCCCGATACAAGGTGTCCATATAGGGTTCACGGCGTGTCCGCAGACGCGCAGGCCGCCGCCAGGCCCGGGATCGGAGTGCACTCAAGGGACAAGACGATGGTTCGCTTGCAAGCAAGCTCCTACAATCAGGGCCCTGCTCACCGCTTCTGAATCACCACCAACGCCCCCAGCGTCAGCGCCCCCGCCACCACCAGGTAGTAGCCCACCGCGGCGATGCCGAAGTTTACCGCCAGCCACGTCGCGATGTAGGGCGCCAGCGAGCCGCCAAGAATGCCCGCCAGATTGAAGGCCATGGACGCGCCCGTGTAGCGCACCGCCGTCGGGAACTGCTCCGACAGCGCCGTGCCCAGCGGGCCATAGGTCAGGCCCATGCAGGCCAGGCCCAGACACAGCAGCAGCGTGACCATCACGGTGCCGCCGCCCGCGAACAGCGGCCCGAAGGCCAGGCCGAACAGCATGATCGCCAGCGTGGCGTAGATCAGCATGCGGACGCGGCCGACCCGGTCCGCCACCACCGCCGAGAGGGGAATCATGGCCGCGAAGAACAGCACGCCGATGATCTGCATGATCAGGAATTCCTGCCGCTCGAAGCCCAGCTGACTGGTGCCCCAGCTCAGCGTGAACACCGTCATCAGGTAGAACACCACGAAGGTGGTCGTCGCCATCAGCGTGGCCAGCAGCAGCGTGCGGCCGTGCTCGCGGAATACGGTGACCAGCGGCACCTTCACCCGTTCCTCCTTGTCGATGGCAGCCTGGAAAGCCGGCGTCTCGGTGATCTGCAGGCGCACGTACAGCCCCACGAACACCAGCAGCGCACTGGCCAGGAAAGGCACGCGCCAGCCCCAGGCGAAGAACTGCTCCTCGCTCAACACGGCCGTCAGGATCACGAACACCAGCGTGGAGAGAATGAAGCCGATGGGCGCGCCCAGTTGCGGGAACATGCCGTACCAGGCCTGCTTGCCCGGCGGCGCATTCTCGGTGGCCAGCAGCACCGCCCCGCCCCACTCGCCCCCCAGGCCAATGCCCTGCCCGAAGCGACACAAGGCCAGCAGCGCCGGCGCCAGGATGCCGATGCTGGCATAGGTGGGCAGCAGGCCGATGATGACGGTGGAAAGCCCCATGGTCAGCAGCGCCGCCACCAGGGTGGCCTTGCGGCCGATGCGGTCCCCGTAGTGCCCGAACAGCGCCGAACCCAGCGGCCGTGCGAAGAAGGCCAGGGCGAACGTGGCCAGCGACTGCAGCGTGGCGGTGGCGGCGTTGTCACCGGGGAAGAACAGTTGCGGGAACACCAGCACGGCGGCCGTGCCGTAGATGTAGAAGTCAAAGAACTCGATCGTCGTGCCAATCAGGCTGGCAAACAAGATGCGGCTGGGGCTCATGCCTGGACTCTTTTGGGAAAGACCAAGAATGCCACATTCCCAGCCGCTGCTGCCACGGCCTATTCCACTGTCACG
>JALREE010000060.1 GCA_023256835.1 Pseudomonadales bacterium
GACCCGATAGAAATGGTGGAGCCGCGCTTCAACCAGATGCAGGTACAGGACAACATCGAGCTGGATTTCGCCACCGGCGTGAAGGCGCTACTGCGGCAGGACCCGGACATCATCATGATCGGCGAGGTGCGCGATCTCGCCACCGCCGAGATGGCCATTCAGGCGGCGCTCACCGGGCATCTGGTGTTCACCACGCTGCACACCAATGACGCGCCCTCGGCCATCACACGGCTGCTGGAACTGGGTGTGCCGCCCTATCTGATCAAGGCCACGGTGGTGGGCGTGGTGGCCCAGCGCCTGGTGCGCGTCCTGTGTCCGCATTGCAAGGTGGAAACGTCGCTGAGTGAGGACGAGTGGCGCGTGCTGACCAGCCCCTGGAAAGTGCGGCTGCCGCGCACGGTGTACAGCAGCGCGGGCTGTCTGGAATGCCGCGAGACGGGCTTCAAGGGTCGTCAGGGCATCTACGAGGTCATGCCCATGACGGAGACGCTGCAGCGCTTCGCCGACGCCAAGTCCGACCTGCCGAAACTGCGGCAGGAGGCCTGGAAGGAGGGTATGCGCAGCCTGCGCCTGAGCGGAGCGCAGAAGGTGGCGGCCGGGCTCACCACGGTGAGCGAAGTGCTGCGCGTGGTCGGCGTCGGCGACAGCTGACCAGGCCCGGCCCGGCCCCGCACGCACGCCGTCACGCATCAGAACCATCAGGAACCCCGAGAGACACCATGCTGGATACCACGCTCTTCCCCTCCACCATCGTCCCCATTCTGGAACGCTACTGGCAGCGTCTGTGTGAAACGGAGGCCGACGCCGCCGAGCCGCGTCTGAGCACGCTGGCGCAGCAGGACCCGGCGTTCGGCCGCCAGCTGCTGCAGCTGTGGAGTGCCAGCGACTATGCGGCCACGCTCTGCGTGCAGACGCCCGGCCTGCTGCTCGATCTCATCGCCCGCGGCGAACTGCAGCGGGCTGACAAGCACGATTACCAGGACGAACTGGCGGCCCGCCTGAGTGGGCTTGATGGCGTCGAACCTGCCGAGCAGGAGGCCGTGCTGAAACGTGAGCTGCGGCGCTATCAGCAGGCGCAGATGCTGCGCATCCTGTGGCGGGATGTCTGCGTGCAGGCCGACGTGCAGCAGATCTGTGCCGAGATCTCGAGCCTTGCCGCCGCCCAGCTCGACAATGCGCTGCAAGTGCTGCACGGCTGGGCCGTGCGGCAGTGGGGCGAACCCATCGGCGAGCGCAGCGGTGCGCCACAGCGGCTGATCGTGCTGGGCATGGGCAAGCTCGGCGCCCACGAACTGAATCTGTCTTCCGACATCGATCTGATCTTCGCCTTCCCGGAGGGGGGCGAAACCCGTCGCGCCACGGGCGAGCCGCTGCACAATCAGCAGTTCTTCATGCGTCTGGGGCAACGCCTTATCGACGCGCTGGACACGGTGACCAGCGACGGCTTCGTCAATCGCGTCGACATGCGGCTGCGGCCCTATGGCAGCGAAGGTGCGCTGGTGTGCAGCTTCGACGCCATGGAGAACTACTACCAGAGCCAGGGACGCGACTGGGAGCGCTATGCGCTGATCAAGGCCCGCGTCGTCGCGGGCGACCTGGCTCAGGGACAGGAGCTGCTGCAGCGTCTGCGCCCCTTCGTCTATCGCCGCTATCTCGATTTCTCGGCCTTCGAGGCCCTGCGCGACATGAAGCGGCAGATCAACAAGCAGGTGCGGCGCAAGGGTCTGGCCACCGACATCAAGCTCGGGCCGGGCGGCATCCGCGAAGTGGAATTCATCGTGCAGGCCCTGCAGCTGGTGCATGGCGGGCGCGACCGCCGGCTGCAGGAAGCCTCGCTCTACAAGGCCATGGCCGTGCTGTGCGACAACGACTACCTGCCGGCACAGGCCGTCAGCGAACTGCGCGAGGCCTATGCCTTCCTGCGCTCGCTGGAACACAAGCTGCAAGGACTCGCGAACAAGCAGACCCAGCAACTGGTCAGCGACCCGCTGGAGCAGCAGCGCGTGGCGCTGGCCATGGGCTTTGCCGACTGGCCCGCGCTGCTCACGGCGCTGGACGTGCACAGAGCGCGGGTGCGTCAGCATTTCGCCGAAGTGATTCACGCCGAGGACGAGGACAAACCGGCAGCCCAGGCGCTGGAGGACACCGACTGGGGCAATCTGTGGCGCGAGGAGATGCGGCGCAGTGCGGCCGAGGCCTTTCTGCGCCAGCATGACTTCGAGGCGCCGGAGCAAACCGTCAGCCAGATCGAGGCCTTCCGGCGTGACAAGAGTTTCCTCGTGCTGCCCGCGGAGAGTCGGCAGCGTTTCGAGCGCTTCATGCCGGTGCTGCTGCATGCCGTCGCGCATGCCGCAACGCCCAGTCTGGCCTTCGAGCGCGTGCTGGTGCTGATCCATGCCGTGAGTCGGCGCACGGCCTATCTGGTGTTGTTGCTGGAAAATGCCCACGCCCTGCGCGAAGTGGTGCAGCTGTGTACCGCGAGCCCCTTCGTCACCGAATTCCTCAGCAAGCATCCCGTGCTGCTGGACGAGTTGCTCGACGGCATCGACCAGCCTCCGGTGAAGCAGGTGCTGCAGGAAGAACTTGCCCAGCAGCTGCTGCGCATCGAGCCGGACAACTTCGAAGAACAGATGGAAACGCTGCGCTACTTCAAGCAGTCGCATACCCTGCAGGTGGCCGCGGCGCAGATCTCGGGCCGCCTGACGGTGATGAAGGTCAGCGATTATCTGACCTTCACCGCCGAGGCCATCCTCGAACAGGTGCTGGCGCTGAGCTGGCAGTTCCTGGTGCGCAAGCACGGCTATCCGCGCAACACCCAGGGCCTGCAGGGCGAGATGGATTTCGTCGTCATCGGCTACGGCAAGCTGGGCGGCATCGAGCTGAGCTACATCTCTGATCTTGACCTGGTGTTCCTGCATGACGGCGCGCTGGATCAGGACACGGAAGCCGGCCAGGGCCAGCGCAGCATCAACAGCCGCGAGTTCTACACCCGGCTGGCCCAGCGCGTGATCATGATGCTGGGCACCTACACCGTGTCGGGCAAGCTCTACGAAGTGGACATGCGCCTGCGGCCCTCGGGGGAATCCGGTCTGCTGGTCAGCTCCATGGAGGCCTTCGCGTCCTATGAGCGCGACGAGGCCTGGACCTGGGAACACCAGGCCCTCGTGCGGGCGCGCGCGGTGGCGGGCAGCAAGACGCTGCAGGAGCGCTTCGACCGGCTGCGCGCGCAGACGCTGGGCAAGGTGCGCGATCGCCTGGCGCTGGCGCGGGAAGTCACCGCCATGCGTCAGCGCATGCGCGACGAGTTCGCGAAGAAGCCGGCGGCCGAGCGCGAGAAACTCTCCTTCGTCATCAAGCAGGGGCGGGGCGGCATCGTCGACATCGAATTCTTGGTGCAGTACCTGGTGCTCGCCCATGGCGCCGAGTATCCCGGCTTGCTGACCTGGCCCGACAATGTGCGCATCCTCGAGACCTCCCACGACTGCGGCCTGCTGAGCACGACGCAGTTTCGCCTGCTCACCGATGCCTATCTGGCGCTGCGCTCGTCCCTGCATCAGTTTGCGCTGGAGCACCGCGACAGCGAAGAGACGCCTCACAGTCTGGCGGACTATCAGCGCGCCGTGGTCGAGATCTGGGACGCGCTGTTCGCCGACGTGGTGAGCGCATGAGTCGGCGCATCCTGATCGTCGGGCCGTCCTGGGTGGGCGACATGGTGATGGCCCAGGCCTTGTTCATCAGTCTGCAGAACGACGCCCGCGCGGCCGGCACCGAGCTGGCCATCGACGTGCTGGCGCCGGCTTGGAGTCGGCCGCTGCTGGAACGCATGCCCGAAGTGCGGCGCGCCATCGACCTGCCGTTCCGCCACGGCGAGCTGAATCTGCCCGGTCGCTACCGCCTCGGGCACTCGTTGCGCAAGCAGCGCTACGAACAGGTGATCGTGCTGCCCAATTCCTTCAAGTCCGCGCTGCTGACCTTGTTCGTGCGCAGTCCGCGCCGCACCGGCTGGCGCGGCGAGGCGCGCGGCCTGCTGCTCAATGATGTGCGCGATCTCGACCGCGAAGCTCTGCCGCTCATGGTGCAGCGCTTCGTGGCGCTGGGGCGGGAAGCCGGTGCGCCGCTGCCCGTGCCGCTTCCCCGCCCGCAGCTGGTGACGCGGCCGCCGGACGTGGCTGCCGCCCTGGACGCGCTGGGGCTGACCCAGGAGCGGCCCGTGCTGGTGATCTGCCCGGGCGCGGAGTTCGGCGATGCCAAGCAGTGGCCCGCGGAGCACTATGCTGCCGTCTGCGCCGAGCGCATGGCTGCCGGCTGGCAGGTGTGGGCCCTGGGCTCGGCGAAGGATGCTGCCGTGGCCGCGCAGATTCGCGCGCTGCTGCCCGAAAGCGCCCACGCCCACTGGCAAGACCTGACCGGGCGCACGTCGCTGGCGCAGGCCATCGATGTGATGTCCCTGGCCACGGCCGTGCTGAGCAATGACTCCGGCCTCATGCACGTGGCGGCCGCGCTCGGGCGCCCGATCGTGGCGCTGTATGGCTCGACCTCCGCCGACTTTACGCCGCCCCTGGCCGATAACGTACAATTGCTGGCCATTGACCTGGCCTGCCGCCCCTGTTTCAAACGCACCTGCCCGCTGCAGCACAAACGCTGTCTCGTGGACCTCTCGCCCACTCTGGCGCTGAGCGCGCTGGAACAGGTCGTGGCCGCCAGCACCTGCCCATCCACCTCTGCCGGGGAGCCCAACGCAACTTGCGCGTCCTGATCGTCAAGGTCTCCTCCCTGGGAGACATCATCCACACCCTGCCCGCCGTGACCGACGCCTGGCGGGCCGACCGCCGCCTGCGCTTCGACTGGGTGGTGGAGGAAAACTTCGTGGAGGTGCCTGGCTGGCATCCGGCAGTGGAACGCGTGATTCCCGTGGCCCTGCGGCGCTGGCGCGGTCAGGTGAGCAAGGCCCTGCGCAGCGGCGAATTCGCGGCCTTTCGGCGCAACCTCAAGCAGGAGCACTATGATCTGGTGATCGACGCCCAGGGCTTGATCAAGAGCGGCATCATCAGCCGACTCGCGCGCGGCCTCACCGTGGGCCTGAGCGACAGCACGGCGCGTGAACCCCTGGCGACGCTGTTCTATAACAAGGTGTATTCGGTGTCGCGCGAGGCCCACGCCGTGCAGCGAGTGCGCGAATTGTTCTCGCGGGCGCTCAATTACAGCCTCGATACCGAGGTGGCCTCACAGGTGGACTATGGTCTGGACCTGCGCCGACTTGCCATGTCACCCAAGACGTCTCCCAGTGGCGTGCTGATCTTTCTGCATGGCACCACCTGGCCCACCAAGCACTGGCCGCTAAGCCACTGGAAGGAGCTCGCCCAGCTGGCCACCCGCGCCGGCTACAGCGTGCGCCTGCCCTGGGGCAATGCGGTCGAGCAGCAGCGGGCGCAGGAGATCGCGCGTGACACGCCCGGCGTGAGCGTGCTGGAGCGCCAGACGCTCACCGGCATGGCGCAGCAGATTGCCCACGCGGATGGCGTGGTGGCGGTGGACACGGGACTCGGTCATCTGGCAGCGGCGCTTGCCACGCCCACGGTCTCACTCTATGGCGCCACCAATCCGGGGCTGTCCGGCACCTTCGGGCGTGCACAGCAGCATCTGACCTCCATGCTCGCCTGCGCGCCCTGCATGAGCAAGCAGTGCCGCTACACTGGTCCGGCCGCGGGCGTCGAGCCCGCCTGCTACAGCACCCAGCCGCCGGCTGTCGTGCTCGCCACCCTGCAGGCACTCATGGCGCACACTGTCGCGCCCGTGCAGGTGCAGCCATGAAGTTCGCCTTCGTCATCTACGGCTACTTTCCCTACGGCGGGCAGCAGCGCGATTTCCTGCGCGTGGCCCTCGCCTGTGCCGAGCGTGGTCACGAGATCGATGTCTACACCATGAAGTGGCAGGGCGAGACGCCGCCCACACTTCGCGTGCAGATCGTCGACATCCGTGCCTGGCGCAATCATGCGCGTTACGAGCGTTTCGTGAACACCGTGCAGGCACGGATCAAGCAGGCGCCGGTGGACGCCGTCATCGGCTTCAACAAGATGCCGGGCTTGGACGTGTATTTCGCGGCGGACCCTTGCTTCGCCGAGCGCGCCTTGAAGGAACGGGCCTTCTATTACCGCTTCACGCCACGCTACCGCCACTTCCTGCGCTATGAACAGGCCGTGTTCGGCGCCGCTGCGCCGACCCAGGCCCTGCTGCTCTCGCCACTGCAGCGCCAGCAGTTCCTGCAGCATTATCCGCAGAGCGGGCCACGCCTGCACGACGTGCCTCCCGGCATCGCTCGCGATCGGCAGGCGCCGGAGAATGCCGCGCAGCTGCGTGCGCAGTGGCGTGCCGAATTCGGCCTGGATGCGGGGCATCTGGCCGTGCTGCAGATCGGCTCCGGCTTCGTGGTGAAAGGCGTGGATCGTTCGCTGCGCGCTCTGGCCTCGCTGCCGCCGCCCGTGCGCAAGCGCGTGCGCTACTTCCTCGTGGGGCAGGACAAGCCGGAACGCTTCCAGCGCCTGGCTCGCAAGCTCGGCGTGCTGGAGCAGTGCGTGTTCCTGAACGGACGTGACGATGTGCCGCGCTTCCTGCTGGGCGCCGATCTGCTGCTGCACCCTGCCTACAGCGAGAGTGCCGGCTATGTGTTGCTGGAAGCCGTGGTGGCCGGCCTGCCGGTGCTCACCACGGACACCTGTGGCTACGCCTTTCATGTGCTGCAGGCCGGTGCAGGTCAGGTGTGCGAATCCCCGTTCAGCCAGGATGATCTCAATGGCCGCCTGCTGCACATGCTCACCAGCAGTGAGCGCCTGCTGTGGCAGCGCAGCGGCATCGACTACGGTCGTCGCGAGGACCTCTACAGCATGCCGCAGCGGGTGGCGGAGATGATCGAGCAGTTCGCCCAGGCGCGCGCTGCCGGGCGAGGTGCCGCATGACCCTTTATCTGCGCGAGGACTTTGCCAGCGCATGGCAGGGCCAGGACCCTTTCCTTGCCGTGCAGGCCTTGCAGGGCGAGCTCTACCGCAATGTGAAGGGGCGCCGCACCCTGCGCTTCGAGCTGGGGGGGCGCGCCTACTTCGCCAAGATCCATCTGGGCGTGGGCTGGGGCGAGATCCTGAAGAATCTGCTGAGTCTGCGTCTGCCCATCCTTGGCGCGCGCAACGAATGGCAGGCGATCGCGCGCCTGCGCGAACTCGGGGTGGCCAGCATGACGGCGGTGGCCTATGGCGAGCGCGGCTGGAATCCGGCGCGCAGGCTCTCCTTCATCGTCACCGAGGCGCTGGAGAACACCATCAGCCTGGAGGACTATTGCGCGCGCTGGCCGCAAGAGCGCCCGCCGCTGCAACGCAAGTGGCAGCTGATCGATGCGCTGGCGCGGATCAGTCGCCAGCTGCATGAACACGGCATCTGTCACCGCGACTACTACATCTGCCATTTCCTGCTGCACGATGCGGCAGTGTTCGAGGCGGGAGCTGCGCCGACACTCTCGCTCATCGACCTGCATCGTGCACTGATCGACACCGCGCTGGCGCGCCGCTGGATCGTCAAGGATGTCGCCGGCCTGTATTTTTCGGCCCTGCACATCGGGCTGAATCGCCAGGACTTTCTGCGCTTCGTGCGTGGCTACTGCGGGCGGCCTGTGCGGGAGGCGCTGCGCCAGGACGCCGCATTCTGGAACGAGGTGAAGCGCAAGGCCCTGCAGCTGGACCGCAGGATCAATCACTGAGATGCCCACCTCATGAACAGCCTCGAGACACATGATCTGTATGCCCAGGGCCGGGAGCTGGTGCTGCCGGCCACACTGGAAGTCTGTCTCGCGGAAACGCCGGAGAAAGTCGACACGCTCACGCTGCTGCAGACGTTCCGCGTGCTGCCGGGCAAGCGCGTCGTGGCCCTGGCGCGCTGGAAGGACGAGCTGGCGGTGGTGAAGATCTTCATCGCTCGCAGCCGCTGGGAGCAGCATGTGCAGCGTGAGGTCGAGGGCATCGGCCTGTTGCTCGATGCCGGACTGCCCACGCCGGCACTGCTGGGCTCGGGCCAGTGCCTGGATGGCGAGAGTGGCTTCGTGCTGCTGGAGTACCTGGCCGAAAGCGAGAGCGTGCGGGAGCGCTGGGAACGCAGCGACGAAGGCGCCCGCGCGGCATTGCTGCGCGATGTCGTCACCCTGATCGCGCGCTGTCACGCCCACGGCCTGCTGCAGAAGGATCTGCATCTGGACAATTTCCTGTTGCAGGGCGACGCGCTGGCCCTGCTCGATGCCGCTGCCCTGGAGCAGCATGCCGGCGATGCCGAGGGCGTGGACAACGTCAACTCGCTGCGCAATCTGGCGCTGTTCTTCGCCCAGTTTCCTCTGAGCAATGATCCGGCCGTGCCGCCACTCTATGAGCACTACCGCGCCCTGCGCCCGGGTGCCCAGATCAGCGCCGATGCCGGCGTGCTCACCGCCTTGCTGCACAAGAAGCGCATGGCGCGGCTCAAGCTGGTGCTGCAGAAGCTGTTTCGCGAGACCAGTGCCCATGTGTGCGAGCGGGATTTCTCCCGCTTCCTGGTGCACCGGCGCGAGCTGTCAACGCCTGGCTGGCAGCGCTTCATCGCCGATCCCGACGCGGCCATGGCCGGCGGGGTGATGTTGAAGAACGGCAATTCCTCCACGGTGGTGAAGCTGCAGATCGACGGCCGCGAAGTGGTCGTCAAGCGTTACAACCTCAAGACCTGGTGGCATGTGCTGAAGCGGCTGTTCATGCCGACGCGGGCGGCGCACAGCTGGCGCAACGCCCACATGCTGGAGCTGCTCGGCATCGCCACGCCGGCCCCGCTGCTGCTGCTCGAACGGCGCTGGGGTCCTTTGCGACGCGAGGCGTGGTATGTCAGTGACTACCTGCGGGGCGAGGACGTGCAGAGCCTGCTGCTGCAGACGCCTGCGCAGACGCCCGCGTGGCCGGCGCTGCTCGCGCAGTTCCAGGCACTGTTCCGAGCCATGCGGGCTTACGGCATCGTGCACGGGGACACCAAGCTGACGAATTTCCTGCTGACCGATGGCGCGCTGCAGGTACTGGATCTGGACGCGATGCGCCAGGAGAGCGACGCCCGCCGCTTCCGCCGCGCGAGCGAGCGCGACATCGCCCGCTTCGCGCGCAATTTCACCGAGGGCACGTCGCAGCACAAGGCGGTACAGGCCATGTTGAGCCAGCTGCTGCAGGACACCGAACACGACATTCAGTCGCAAGACAAAGGGGCATGATGGCACACATTACGCTGGGACTCTGGGGCGCTCTGGGTCATGACGCCGCGGCCGCACTGTTCATCGATGGCGAGCTGGTCGCCGCCGTCGAGGAGGAACGCCTGGTTCGCCGCAAGCACGCGAAAGGCTGCCTGCCGCGCGAATCCGCGCGCTACTGCATTCGTGCGGCGAAGATCAAGCCGCGTGACATCGACACCGTGGCCATTCCATGGGCGCCCATCTCGATCTTCAGTCGCGCGCGCTGGCACTACGCCAAGCGCCACTGGTATGCGCCGGATCGTGCGCTGGACGCCCTGTTCAATGGCAATCGCCGCTACCGTCGTCATCTGCACGAGATCCGCGGCCTGCTGGATGAGCTGCGCATTCCCTGGGACAAGGTGAAGCTGGTGCCTGTGCAGCATCAGCTCGCCCATGCGGCCAGCGCGTATCACATGAGCGGTTTCACGGACAAGACGGCGATTCTCACCATCGACATGAAGGGCGAGTACGCCTCGATGTTTCTCGGCTATGGCGAGAATGGCCGCATCACGCGCATCAAGGAATTCCACGACCCGGATTCCCTGTCCGGCATGTACGGCGCGATCACCGACTACCTGGGCTTCGAGATGCTGGATGGGGATGCCAAGGTAATGGGCATGGCGGCCCATGGCGACCCGGACAAGTACGATCTCTCGCCCCTGGTCAAATGCGATGGCAAGCGCTTCGAGGTGAACACGCAGTTGATTGCCACCGTCGGGCTGCGTCGCTTCAAGTACAAGAATCGCGGCCACTTCTACAGCCGCAAGCTGATTGAACTGCTCGGCCCGCGCCGCGCGGGCGACCTGATTCAGGACCCGTATGTGCATTACGCCGCCGGTGTGCAGAAGCTCTACGAGGAGTGCACCGTGCTGCTGGTGGCGCATTACCTGGCGGACATCATCAAGACCAACGGGCGGCTGGTGTTTGCGGGCACCGGGGCAATGAACATCAAGCTCAACCAGCATCTGGCCGCGCTGCCCTGGGTGAAGGAGCTGTATGTGCCGTTGGCGCCGGGCGATGCCGGCACGGCGATCGGGGCAGCGGCCTTTGCCCAGGCGGCGCAGAAGGTGCCGGTGCAGGCGCGGCGCAATCCGTATCTCGGGCCGCGCTACACCACCGAGCGCTGTGTGCGCGCCTGCGAGCAGCATCGGGAGAAGCCCGTCATCGAGATCCTGAAGAATCCGGCGCGCAAGGCCGCACAGCTGCTCGGCGAAGGGAAACTGGTCGGCTGGTTCCAGAACCGCATGGAATTCGGGCCGCGTGCCCTGGGCAATCGCAGCATTCTGGCCAATCCCTTCTTCCCGGGGGCGGTGGAAGACGTGAATCGCAAGATCAAGTTCCGCGAGGGCTGGCGCTCTTTCTCGCCCGCCTTGCTGGACACGCTGGCGCCGCAATTCCTGCAGGACCTGCATCCGGCCGACTACATGGCCATGAGTTTCGACGTCACGCCGCAGTGGCAGGCGCGCGTGCCCGGGCTGGTGTATCAGGACGGCACGGCACGGGCGCAGGTGGTGAGCCGGGCGGCCAATCCGCGTTTCCATCGCCTGCTGCGCGAATTCAAGAAGATCAGCGGGTACGGCATCGTGCTGAACACCTCGCTGAACCGGCCGGGCGAAGCCCTGGTGTGCTCGCCGGAGGATGCCTTGAACCTGTTCTTCGGCTCCGATCTGGAATACCTGATCATGCAGCGCGTGCTGGTGACCAAGCGGCCGGAGCCGGACTGGGAGCGGTGAGGCTCAGCGGGCAAGCCGCTGATAGATGGCGAAGTCGGGCTGTCCGTCCGGCGCGCCGTCCCGCTGCGGGAAGGCCGCCAGCAGGGCCAGTTGACCCGCATTGACCCGCTCCTCCAGCCACTGCTGCATGCCGCGATCCAGACTCATGGCCAGCAGCGTGCCGGGCGCGGCCGTGTCGGCCAGTGCCGGGTCCACATAGCGGTACACCTTGTCGTAATCCGCGACCATCCCACTGTGGTAGGCCACGTAATTGCTGTTGGTCAGCAGCACGGCGCCGGGCGCTGCCTGCTCGCGCAGCCAGGCGCTCGCCTGTTCCAGAGAGTGCTTGGAGCCCCCGAAGCTGATGTGGGCGTCGACCGCACAGAACAGCAGCAGGAACAGGGCCGTGCCGCGCAGCAGTCGCGCGCGGGGCAGGGCAGGCAGGCGCTCCAGCGCGGTGTCCAGCACCAGAGGCAGCAAGGGCAACAGCAGCACGCAGAACATGAGCGTGTAGCGCGTGGAGAGAAAGCGCGTGAGCAGCAGAAAGCCCAGCAGGATGCCGAAGGCGATCATGGCGTTGAACAGCAGGGGCCGCAGCGCCGGATCGCGCAGGGGCAGTGTGCCTGTGCGCCAGCCATACAGCAGCACCAGCAGGGCCGGTACGCCGAATCCAGCCGCCAGCTTGGCCAGCAGCAAGGCGCTCATGCCACCGAGCATGAACAGCCACAGAGACTGCCCGGAGAACTCGGCCGCGTAAGCGCCGAAGACGGCATCCGCGATCGGACTGACCTCTTCCGTGGACTGCAGCGCAACGGTCACGAAGGGCAGGTAGACGGCCGCGATGCGCTGCAGCGTTCCCACCACGTCCACACCGGCCAGGCCCAGCACGATGACCCCCGCCACGCCCAGTCCCACCACCAGCCCTTGCAAGCGCAGCCAGGCTGCCCCCGTCAGCAGCACCAGCGGCGAGCAGACCAGATACACCAGCGCCTCGGCCCGGAACAGGGCCGCCGCCAGCAGACAGACACAGAACAGCACGGCCTCGCGCCAGGCCGGCGCACGGGCATAACGCGTCAGCTGCAAGGTGCCAGCCAGCACCAGGGCGAGGCAGGCGATGTCGCGGATCATGTAGAAGCGGTATTCGTTGAGCTGCGGAAACACCAGTACGACGATGGCTGCGAGCAGGGCCGTGCGCCGCGTGTCGCGGATGGCCAGCACCAGGCTGATGAACACATTCACCAGCAGGGCATAGAACGCGGCGTTGAGCATCTGGCCCGCCACGAAGGGGTCGAGCCCGGCACTCTGCAGCACGCCGATCAGCACGGCATAGGTGGCCGAGGGGTAGAGCGCGAAAGCCGCGCCGAGGCCCTGCTCGAGGAACACCGCGGCCACGCGCACGTATTCGAAGCCGTCCGGGTTGGGAATCGGATTGAGCAGGGCATGCCAGAGCGACAGCAGCAGACTCAGCCCCACGGCCCCCAGGCGGATGTCCTTGCTGGCACTGGTGCTGCGGGCGGCGGGGTTCATGGCGATTCTGCGGCGGCTCGTTTGTGGTAGGGGCTGGCGGCCTTGCCGGCGGCCTGGGTCTTGAAGCGCTTGTGCAGCCACAGATACTGCTCGGGATGCTGGCGCACGGCGGCCTCGATCACGGCATTGATGCGCGCGGCGTCGGCATGCTCGTCGCCGCTCGGATAGTCCTGCAGCGGGGCGCTGAAGTCCAGATGGTAGCCCGAGTCATCCGGCAAGCGGTGATGGCTGAAGAAGATCACGGCCGAGTCGTTGAACGCGGCGAAGCGGGTGGTGGCGGTGATGGTGGCGGCGGGTACGCCGAAGAAATCCACGAACACCGAATGCTTCGCGCCGTAGTCCTGATCGGGCGCATACCACACCGTGTGGCCCTCCTGCAGGCTGCGCAGGGTCTGACGCACATCGCCCCGGTCGATCACCGCGCCGTAGAGCCGCTGGCGGGCGCGGAACATCAGGGTCTCGAACAGGGGATTCTTGTGCGGCCGGTAGGTCACGTCCATGCGGTGAAACAGGCTCAGCAGGCTGCCGCAGAATTCCAGCGTGGTGAAGTGCGCGCAGACCAGCAGCACGCCCTTACCGCGTGCGGTGGCGGCTTCCAGGTGTTCCAGCCCGCTGACGGTGACGCGCTGGCGGAAGTCGGCAGGATTGCGGCACCATGCCATGCCCACTTCCAGCACGCCGATGCCGTTGGAGATGAAGGTGTCGCGCACCAGGCGTTTGCGTTGCTCCGCACTGAGCTCGGGAAAGCACAGGTCGATGTTGATGCGGCAGATGCGGCGGCGCTCGCGTGCCAGCGCGTAGCTGAGCCAGCCGAGCCCGCGCCCGAGCCGGATCTGCAGGGCGAAGGGCAGCCGGGCCACCAGCCAGATCACCCCGAAGCCGAGCCAGGTGGGCCAGTAGCGGGGGCTGAGGAAATCGCCCAGGTTGTCGGACTTGCGGGACTTCTTGCTCACAGGGGTACCGTGCTGCTCTGGCGGTGGCCAGCGAAAGTGCGGCGATTGTAGCAAACCTTTTCCGCGGCCGGCGCCGGGCGCCCGGGAGCCCGGTCTGCGGCGCGCCACGGGCGCTGTGCTATGATCGCGGCCACTTTTCGGCCATGTGGACACTGAACGATGAAACTGGAAATGCCCCCCTTTCAACAGGCGCGCGTGCTCGTCGTGGGCGACGTGATGCTGGATCGCTACTGGCATGGCAAGGCCACGCGCATCTCGCCGGAAGCGCCGGTGCCGGTGGTGCGGGTGGGCACGCGGGAGGATCGTCCGGGCGGCGCGGGCAATGTGGCGTTGAACATCGCGGCCCTGGGCGCGGCCGCCTCGCTGGTGGGCATCGTCGGGGATGACGAGGCCGGCGAAGAGCTGCAGGAGCGGCTGCAGGCGGCCGGCGTGCTGTGTGCCTTCGCCCGCTGCGATGCCGCGCCCACCATCACCAAGCTGCGTGTCATCAGCCAGCATCAGCAGCTGCTGCGCGTGGACTTCGAGCAGGATTTCCATGTCGATGCCGTGGCGGCGCTGGAAGAGCGTGCGCTGGCCCTGCTGCCCGAGACCCAGGTGCTGGTGCTCTCCGACTACCACAAGGGCGCCCTGCGCCACACCCAGCCCCTGATCCAGGCGGCGCGTGCACGGGGCATCCCCGTGATCGTCGACCCGAAGGGCAATGATTTCAGCAAATACCGCGGCGCCACCCTGATCACGCCCAATCTGAGCGAGTTCGAAGCCATTGTCGGCAAGTGCCACAGCGAGGAAGAGCTGTCCTCGCGCGGTCTGCGCCTGCTGGAGGAGCTGGCGCTGGAGGCGCTGCTGATCACCCGGGGCGAACACGGCATGACGCTGCTGCGCAGTGGTCAGCCGGAGCTGCACATGCCCACACGGGCGCAGGAAGTCTTCGATGTCACGGGCGCGGGCGACACCGTGGTGGCCGTGCTCGCGGCCGCGCTGGCGGCGGGCGCAGCCCTGGACGTGGGCACGGCGTTGGCGAATCTGGCGGCCGGACTGGCCGTGGGCAAGCTGGGCACGGCGGCCATCAGCGGACCCGAGCTGCGCCGGGCCATTCAGCGCGAGGACGGCACCGGCCGCGGCGTGATGACGGCGGAACAGCTCAAGCTGGCCGTGGAAGATGCCCGCGCCCATGGCGAGAAGGTGGTGTTCACCAATGGCTGCTTCGACATCATCCACGCGGGCCACGTGGGCTATCTGGCGGAGGCGCGCCGGCTCGGTCAGCGGCTGATCGTGGCCATCAACGACGATGCCTCGGTGCGGCGTCTGAAAGGTCCGGGCCGCCCCATCAATCCGGTGGAGCGGCGCATGGCGGTGCTGGCGGGGCTGGAAGCGGTGGACTGGGTGGTGAGTTTCGCCGAGGACACGCCGGAGGCGCTGCTGCGGCTGCTGCACCCGGACATCCTGGTGAAGGGGGGCGACTACAGCGTCGAGCAGGTGGTGGGCGGCGAGTATGTGCTGGGTTACGGGGGGGAGGTGCGGGTGCTGGCGTTTCTGGACAATTGTTCGACGTCTGCCATCGTGGAGAAGTTGAGGGGCTGAGGCGCCGTTTTGTGTGGGTTGCCGCGGTCCTTTGTTCGGAGAGTGGCGGGTGGGGGCCGGGGGTGGAGGGACACGCCGTGAACCCATCCATGGGGGCTTGATTCGCCGCCATCCAGGCGGCTCACAGTCCCTCCACCCCCGTCCCCCACCCGCCATCGATGTGCAGTGGGGCGCGGCGTTATCGCTAGGTTCTGCGCCTCAGTCCCGGGGAAAGGCCAAGAGACGGTGCCACCCCCGACCCTGGCGCGGACCCTTGGCCTCCCTCTGCGGTGCGGGCATTTGAATCTGTCTTCGGGCTTCGCGAACTGTTGAAGCGACGTCATGGGGAGCGGGCTGCGGGTTTCGGACCGTCTGCCGCCAGGGATGGCGGCAGGCGAGCATGGCGTCTAGGCAGCGCTTGACGTTTTCCATTTTAGATGGACCTGCTGTGCGACCGAAGGGACTGTCTCCATCGCCCATAGAACCACTATTATCCAGGAGGACAATGAAGTGGGATGGAATACG
>JALREE010000106.1 GCA_023256835.1 Pseudomonadales bacterium
AGCGACGCAAGGTCTCGATCAGCGGCAGCACCGCGATCGAGTCCGGCACATAGATGGGCTTGCGCAGGGCGTCGCGCAGCGTGACGCGGCCGTTGACGGCCAGATCATTGAGCAGGTCCTTGGCACGGGCGATGCCGACGATCTCGTCCAGACTGCCCTTGCATACCGGAAAGAAGCTGTGGGGCGTCTCGATCAACATGGCACGGATGGTGCCCACGTCGTCTTCCAGATCGACCCAGGAGATGTCGGTGCGCGGCGTCATCAGCGAGCGCACGGAACGCTCGGCCAGCGTCAGCACGCCCGTGACCATGTTGCGCTCGGCCACGTGAAAGGCGGCCTCTTCCTCGGCGGCGGCTTTCTCGTCCACCGTCTCGGGCTGGTCATAGGCACGCCCGCCCAGCAGGCTGAGCACCGCCGCAGCCGTGCGCTCGCGCAGCGGGCGGCGCGCCTCGTTCTTCTGCCGGTTGCGGTTTGCCACCTGATTGAAGAACTCGATGGTGATGGAGAACCCAATCGCCGCGTACAGATAGCCCTTGGGAATATGGAAGCCGAAGCCCTCTGCCACCAGGCTCAGACCGATCATCAGCAGGAAGGACAGGCAGAGCACCACCACGGTGGGATGCTTCTCGACGAACTCGGTCAGCGGTTTGGAGGCCAGCAGCATCAGCGATACGGAGATCACCACCGCCGTCATCATCACGTAGATGTTGTTGACCATGCCGACGGCCGTGATCACGGCATCCAGCGAGAACACGGCATCGAGCACCACGATCTGCGACACCACCAGCCAGAAGCCGGCATAGACGCGGTTCTCCAGATGCACCCGCATGGAGCCTTCCAGCCGCTCGTGCAGCTCGGTGGTGGCCTTGAACAGCAGGAACAGGCCCCCAAACAACAAGATGAGGTCGCGCCCCGAGAACGGCACGCCGAACGCCGTGAACAAGGGAGTCGTGAGGGTCACCAGCCAGGAGACGGCGCTGAGCAGACCGAGCCGCATGATGACGGCCAGCCCCAGCCCGATGATGCGGGCCTTGTCACGCTGATGCGGAGGAAGTTTGTTCGCCAGGATGGCGATGAAGACGAGATTGTCGATGCCCAGCACCACCTCGAGAATGATCAAGGTGATGAGGGCGACCCATAACGATGGGTCCAACAGGAATTCCATAAATCCTCTGTGGGTGGAAACGGAAGCCCGAGTGTAGCCGGGAATCGTGACGCAGGTAAACGTCGCGTGCGGCCGGTCTGCTTGCAGGGCGCTGTCGCTGCCGAGGTATACCCGCCAGCCGACCCGATGCCATAATCGCCACTGCCCATTGAGCCGCCATGACAAGATCCATGAATTCTCGCTGCCTGAATCTGCTGATGCTGCTCTGTCTGAGTGCCCCTGCCCTGGCGCAGGACGTCAGCCCGCAGCCGCAGATTGTCATCGTGGGCGCCTCCCCTGCCCTCGAGGCCAATATCCGGGCGCTGCTCTCCCTCGATGGCGAGCGCTGCGACGCCGATCAGGCCCTGCTGGAGGCACGCCGCCCGGCTCTGCGCCGCGAGATCGAACGCGCGGCCCAGGGGCTCGGCTTCTATCGTCTCACCCACACGCTGGAATTCAGTCGGGCTGACGACTGCTGGGCCCTGCGCATTGACGTGGTGCCTGGCGATCCAGTGCTGTTCGGCAACATCGACGTGCGCTTCCCTGGCACCGAGGCGGATGCCGCCGCACCCTTCGCCGCCCTGCTTGCGAGCTCGCCCGTGGTCAGCGGCGCAGTACTCAACCATCGACTCTACGAGAACCTGAAATCCTCGCTCAGCGCCCTGGCCGTGGAGAACGGTTACTTCAGCGCTCGCTTCTCGCGCTCGGAGCTCGCCGTGGATCTGGCGCGCAATCGCGCCGATGTCCTCATCGAGTTCGACCCGGGCCCGCGCTACCGCTTCGGCAGCATTCACATCAGCCCCATCGAGGCGCTGTCGGATCGCTTCATCTCGCGCTTCGTGCCCTTCGCGCCCGGGGCTCCCTATTCCACCGAAGCGCTGGTGGAGCTGCGCGAGAGTTTCAACAACAGTCAGTACTTCTCGGATGTGGCTGTCACGCCTCAATTGAGTTCGGCACAGACGGCATCCACGAATGCGGCACGCACGGTGCCGGTGAACATCGCCCTGCAGGTGCGGCCACGGCGCTCCTGGACGGGGGGACTTGGCGTGACCACGGACAACGGGCCACGCATGACGGCCAATTACGAGGACCGCTATTTCAATCGTTCCGGCCACCGGCAGAATGGTGACCTGGCGCTTTCCACCATGGAGAACCGCGCCAACTTCAGCCATATCATCCCCATGGCGGACCCGGCCACGGAAAGCCTGAGTGTCTCCCTTGGCTATGTGGGCCAGGACAACGACACCTTCAGCACAGACACCTACAAGCTCGGGGTGAGCTATCGCTCCACCATCGACATCCCCTTGCTCGGGGAGGAGTGGCTGCAGAACATCTTCAGCAATTTCCAGCGCGAGAACAGCGCCTTGAACACGGTGACGGTGAATTCCCACGAGAGCAGCAACCTGACCATCTCGGGCATCAACTGGACGCGTACGGCCGCCGACGACCCGATCTTTCCAACCCGTGGCTGGCGTGTCTTCTCCCAGCTCAGTGGCGCCTCCAACGCGTTTCTGTCCGACTTGAGCTTCCTGCAGCTGTACGCCAGCGGCAAGCTGGTGCACACCGTCGGTCCGGGGCGCGCCCTGCTGCGCGTGGAGGCCGGCACCACCCTGGTGGACGGCGTGAGTGAATTGCCGGTCTCCATCCGTTACTTCACCGGAGGCGACCAAAGCGTGCGCGGCTATCAGTTCGGCAGTCTCGGCGCGCTCAACGCGCTGGGCGAAGTGATCGGCGGCAAGCATCTGCTCACGGCCAGCGTGGAGTACGACTTCAGCGTGCGTCCGAGCTGGAAGCTCGCCGTGTTCATGGACGCAGGCAATTCCTTCGCCGACTTCAACAACTTCACTCTCAACAAGAGTGCCGGCCTGGGCCTGCGCTGGCTGTCGCCCATCGGCCCGATCCGCGCCGATATCGCCAAGGGCCTCGACGACGGCAATTTCCGTCTGCACATCACCATGGGGCCCGACCTGTGAGCCCGCTGCTGCGTCGACTGCTGCTTGCCCTGGCCGCGCTGGCGGGCGTCGTCCTGCTGCTGCTCGGCAGCCTGGCCGCCGTGATCAGCACGCCGGCGGGCAGTCGCTGGACGCTGAGCCAGGCGGGAACGGCGGCAGCAGGAGCCGGCCTGCGGCTCGAGGTTGGCAGCCAGAGCGGCACCCTGCTGCGCGGCCTGCAACTGCAGGAGGTGTCGCTGCGCCTGGACACCAACCGAGTGCAGCTGCAGTCGCTGCAGCTGCGCTGGAACCCGTTCAGTCTGCTGGGCGGCACGCTGCTGCTCGACGAACTGCGGGTGCAGGGACTCGAAGTCGAGTGGAACAGCGGCCCGACAGACGCCTCAGCGCCCACTCTGGCGTCCCTGCTGGCGGCCAGCCTGCCTCTGCCCATCGCCGTGGAACTGGACGCACTGCACCTGGAGCAGGCGCAGCTGAGTCTGGACGGCACCCGGCTGCAGCTTCTGCAGGCGGCACTCAATGCCCGCCTGGACGGCACCGCCCTGGTGTTGGAGGACGTGCACCTGCAGACCCCCGCGCTGCAGGTGAACGGCGCGCTGCAGGCTGAGCTTGCCGGCCGCGTCGCCCTGCGCGGCACGCTCGACTGGCAGTTCGACAACGCGGCCGCCCGTGCGCTGGCTGCCGCCGGACAACTGGTGCTCGGCGGCACGCTCGACACCCTGACTGTGACACACAGCCTGTACAGTCCCCTGCAGATGGAAACCCAGGGCAGTGTCGTGCTCAACCTGGCCAGTGGCGGCGGCGAGCCCCGGCTGGGGCTGACTCACACCCTGCCGGCGCAGTCACTGGCCAGCCTGTGGCCCGCGGCCGGCATGGACGTGCGCATTCGCCAGGGAGAGCTCAGCACCACCGGCTGGCTCGACGCCCTGCAGATCAGCGGACTGGGCGCACTGGATCTCGCGGATGGCAGTGGCACCGTGCTGCTCGACGAGCTCGCGCTCAACTGGAACGCCCTGCTGCAGGGCCCGGTCCTGCTGGTGGATCAGCTGAGCCTGAGTACTGCCAGTGGCAACCTGGGCGGCAGCGGCGAACTGCGCTGGGAGTCCGGCCTGCAGGCCAGCCTGAGCTATGTGCTGCGCGAGACCGACGCCAGCCGCTACCGCGCGCTGCTGCCGGCCGGCGTGCTGCCGGGAGAGCTGATGAGCACCGGCAGCCTGAGCCTGCAGCAGGGCCCCGATGCGCTGAGCGGCACGCTGGTGGTCGACTCCCTGCAGGGCAGCCTCAATGACTACCCGCTGGAAGGCAGTGGCGAGATGGCCCTGGACGGCGAAGCCATCACGGTGCAGCGTCTGTCCCTGCGCAGTGGCCCGAACACGATGCAGCTGGACGGCCGCTGGGCCGACACCGTCGACCTGCAACTGAGCCTCCAGGCCCCACAGCTCGAGACACTCTCGCCGCTGTTGGCTGGCACATTGCAGGCCACCGCCGCCATCACCGGCAGTGCGCAGCAGCCGCGCCTGAACCTGCAGGCCGAGGGCAACGGGCTGCGCCTGGGCCAGACGGCCATCGCCAGTCTGCATGCCACGGCCGCTCATGCCGAGGGCAGCAACCGCATGACGATCGACGCCCGGGAGCTGAGCAGCGGGAGCCTCACCGCCCGCACGCTGAGCCTGCGTGGCGAGGGCGAAGCGGCCTCCCACCAGCTGCAGCTGGTCCTGGACAGCCCTTTCCTGCAGGCGCAAATGGCACTGGAAGGCGCGCTGAACGGCTTGACGGCGGAAGCGCCCTTGCAATGGCAAGGCCGCATCAGCAGCGGCGCGCTGAGCAGCGAGCTGGGCGCATGGCAACTGGCCCGCTCGGCCGCGCTGAGCTGGAGTCCGACGCGCTGGCAGCTGGCAGAGCAGTGCTGGCAACAGTCTGGCAGCACGCTCTGCCTGCAGGCCGCCGCAGCCACCGACGGGGCGCTGCAGGCCATGGCCCGTCTGCAGGATCTGCCGCTGGAACCCTTCAATGCGCCCGCCCTTCCCGCAGTCGCTCGTCAACTGCCCGCGCTGCCGGCGGGCCTCGCCATGCTGGGTCAGCTGGACGCGACGGTGACCGTGTCCGGGGATGCAGGCGCTGCCTTGTCCGATCTGCTGCTCACGGCCGAGCTGCAGCTGGACGATGCCGTCCTGGCTCTGAAGGCACCGCCGGGGGGCTCGGACGAGGATGCGCTCCCCGCCGTGCCACGCGAACTGGAGCTGCGCACGGCGACATTGAACGCCGAGCAGCGCGCGGGCGCCTGGCAGCTGGAAAGCCTGCTGGAGTTCGCGCAGCCGCGGCTTGGCTCCACCGCCCGTCTGCAAGGCTCGGCGCGCAGCCGCCTGGCTATCGCTCCTTCCGGCACCCTCGACGGTGACATCGCCCTGGAGTTCGCGGCCCTGCAATGGCTGGAGGCCCTGGTGCCCGCCCTGCGTCAGGTCGAGGGCCGGGTGTCAGGCGTGGCGCTGATCGGCGGCTCCCTCGACGAGCCCCATCTGGGCGGCACCCTGAACCTGCAGGACGGAGCCCTGCAGGTACCGGCGCTAGGCATCGCCCTGGAGGCCATCAACGCCAGCCTGGTCGCCGACAACGACGAGCGGCTGGCGCTGCAGGGCGAGGCCCGCTCCGGCACCGGCGCACTGCGCTTCTTCAGCGATGTCGAGGCCCCGTTCAGTGACACCCCGACACTGCGCCTGCAACTCGACGGCGACAACTTCACCCTGGCGGAACGCCCCGAACTGCGCATGGCCATCAGCCCGCAGCTGGCCATCGAGGCAAGCCCGCAAGGGGTGCACGTCAGCGGCAATCTGCTGCTGCCGCTGCTGGACGTGCGCATCACCAGCCTGCCCGAGTCAGCCATCGACGTCTCGGCGGACACAGTGCTGGTCACGCAGCCCGAGGAAGGCCCCGCCGTGCGCAATGCGGCCACGTCGTCGCTCCGGCCGCTCGAAAACCTGCCACTGACCGCCGAAGTGTCCGTGCAGCTGGGCGAAGCCGTGCATTTCGCCGGCTGGGGGCTGGACACGGACCTGAACGGCGCCCTGGAGATCACCCAGCGCGCCACCGGCGCCCCCCTCACCTACGGCGAGCTGACAGTGCGTCAGGGCAGTTACCAGACCTATGGGCGCACCTTGACCATCGAACACGGCAAGCTGCTGTTCTTCGGCAGCTATGACAATCCGGCGCTGGACATACGCGCCACCCGCGAAGCCGAGGACGTGAAGGTGGGCGTGCAGATGAACGGCACGCTGCGCAATATTCGCAGTCAGTTGTTCTCCACGCCCACGCTGCCGGACGGCGACATCATCGCGGTGATGCTCACTGGCCGCCCGCTGGCCGAGGTGGGCAGCCAGGACAGCAATGCGCTGGTGGGGGCCATCACCTCGCTGGGCATCAACCAGGGACAGAACCTGACGAACCAGATCCGCAATCAGCTGGGCCTGGACACCCTGGCCATCAGCAGCACGGGGGATGTGGCCAACAGCAGCCTGACGCTGGGCAAGTACCTGACGCCGCGCATCTTCATCCAGTACGGCATCGGCCTGTTCGAGACAGAGTCGACGCTGGCGGTGGATTACACGGTGTCGGAGCGGGTGAAGCTGGAGGCGAAGTCGGGGAGTACGCAGAGTCTGGACATCACTTATACGGTGGAGCGCTAGGGCTACTCGAGCCTGCCTGGCCAGTGGCTGTGGTTTCGGACACGCCGTGAACCCGTCCTTGGGGGCTCGCTTTCGCCATCCATGGCTCAAGACGGTCCGCAACCACAGCCACCGGCCAGGCAGATTCAGATCCCCTGCCGCGGCAAGGAGCCAAGAGGCGGGCTTGAAATTTCGGGCGGCAGCCTTATTCACGGCATGGGCCGTGCGGCCCTGTGGACTGACAGACGAGAGAGCATCATGAAAGACACCAAGACCTTGTTGATTGCCGGACTCGCCACTGCGCTGGTCATCACTCTGGTGGCGTTTGGCGTGTCGCACTGGCGCCTGAGCGGCGAGCTGCAGGCCCTGCGCGGCGATGAGCCGTCCGCCAACCCCGCCCTGCTGGAACGCCTGGAAGAGATGGCCGAGGAACAGTCGCGCCCGAGCGGTCCGGCCTCCCTGTTCGACCCGGCCTTCGACCCCTTCGGCGCCAGCCTGTTCGGCACCGACCCCTTTGCGCGTCTGCAGCAGATGCAGACGCAGATGGATCAGCTGTTCAACAACATGAACAGCAGCTTCGGCTTCAGTGGCTTTTCCGCCGCCTTTCAGCAACCGCAGATCGCCGTCGAGGAACTGGACAAGGAATTCCGCGTGGTGATCACGCTGGCTGAAGGCAGCGAGGTGGAGCTCGAAACAGCGCTGGAGGACACCACGCTGTCCATTTCCGCCCAGGTGCGCGCAAGCGTGCAGGACAATCGCGCCGGTCTGCAGACCAGCAGCACCAGTGTGAGTGCCTTCTCGCGGGACATCGATCTGGGGGAACCGGTGGATGCGCGCGGCATGCGCACCGAGAAGTCGGAGGGGGAAATCGTGATCACGGTGCCGAAGCTGGGGTGAGAGCCCCAGCCAATGAGGCATCAGTCCGGCCGTGTCACCGATTCTATGGCTCGAGCGAGATCGCCGGGGGTCGCGCCGAGGGCCAGCAGAGACTTCATGAGCAGGTCCACTGAAACGCTCGGATCGCCCGCTTCCATCTTCGCGATGCGCGACTGACTGGACTGCACCAACCCCGCGAGTTCAGTCTGAGTCAGCTCACTCTGCACACGGCGTTGTCGCAGCGCCTGCGAAAGGGCCAGCTTCACCTGCACGTAATTCGCCTCTTGCGGCGAAAGGCCGAGAAACTCCTCAGCGCTGCCAACGCGCCAACCTGCCGCTTCCAGTTTTTCACGCTTGTCCGCACGCATGGTCGTAATTCCTGAGTCGTGTTCTGCAGCGCATCAGGGCGCTGGCAGGGGTGGTTTGGGTCTTCTTTGCCATCACGTCCGCAATGACCACAGCATCAGAATCCAGTCGATAGAAAATTCGCCAGTTCACCTCTTCATCGACAATGCGCAGCTCGTGGCAGCGTGCGCCAATCGCTGGCATTGGTCGGGACTGCGGCATCCCCAGCAACTCACCTTGCTGCAACAGCCGCAGCAGAAACCCGGCTTCCAGGCGAGCGGCGCGTGAGAAAGGCGGCGACTTTACAACGCCGTGCAGCCAGACGACTGGCTTGTCCATTGTGCTCATGGCGCGAAGCCCATGTCCAATATGACATAAAAAATGAAAATGAAAAATGGAAAATACTGCTATGGTGTCATCAAGCCTAGCAGCCAGATGATTATTGGAAGAAGGTGGGTGCCGCGCTTGATGCGGCATGGACTGGAATTGAATCCGATGGAATCCAGGGCGCGATTCTCACGAAATCTGGTTACCGCAAAATCGGAGGCTTACTGAGTTCAAGGTCAACACATTGATGGTACTTGGAGCAGGACTTCAGCCTCAGCAGCCTGTGTCGAACCCCTTGGCTCCCCTCTCCCGAAGTTCGAGGAGCAAGGCATCGCGCGGCACTGAATGGAGTCGGGTGGCGGGGGCGAGGCTGGCGGACCGTCGCCCGCCAGGGATGGCGGGCGCCGAGCGTACAAGGACGTATTCACAGCGTGTCCTGCAAGGCTCGGTGCCCGTCAGCCCACCATGGAGGGGACCACGCCCCTACCGCTCTACCGTATAAGTGATGTCCACACTCTGCGTACTCCCCGACTTCGCCTCCAGCTTCACCCGCTCCGACACCGTGTAATCCACCGCCAGCGTCGACTCCGTCTCGAAC
>JALREE010000125.1 GCA_023256835.1 Pseudomonadales bacterium
CAGGAGCCCCGCATGAAGCCCGCCTGGTACCAGCAGCAGTGGGAGGCGCTCAAGGCGCAGCCCGCCCCGGCGCCCGAGCAGTTGCGCTCGCTCGCGCAGCGCATCGCGGCCAGCTTTGTGGACCGCTACTTCTACAGCGACGAGTACAACGAGCACTACATCCGGCTGATCTGCGAGATGGCCACGCACTTCAGTGATCAGGGGCTCAATCAGATTGCGGCGCGCACGCTGTTCGGCGTGATCGTCGAGCGGCTGTGTGACGACTTCGAGGAACTGCAGACCGAGACCTATAACCGCCTGATCTGCCAGGTGACCGCCTTTCTGCGGGCGCTGCCCGAAGGAGCGCGCCTGGGGGCGCGACTCGACGCCTTTCATCTGCAGACCCAGGAACAGTTGTACCAGCGCATCGAGTCCACCCGACTGAGCCCCGACTTGCCCCTGCCGCGCGGCCTGCGTCCCCGCAAGATCCTGATCCTCTCACGCGTCACCATCGGTGCGGATGTGGCGGTGACCAGCGTGATCTGTCAGCGTCTGGCGAACGTCTGGCCCGGCGCGGAACTCGTGGTGCTCGGCAACGCCAAGCTGCGGCAGATCATGGCGCCGGAGTCCGGGTTGCGGGTGCGCGATCTGCACTATGCCCGCCATGGCGGGCTGGTGGAGCGCTTCAGCGTCTGGCTGGACCTGGTGGATACCGTGCAGGAGGAACTTGCGGGGCTGGACGAGGGAGAGTATCTGGTGTTCGACCCGGATTCCCGCCTCACCCAGCTGGGCGTGCTGCCGCTGGTGCCCGACCGCTGGTATCGCTTCTTCAACAGTCGCGGCAAGTCCGGCTATCCCGTCAAGGGTTCCATCTCGGCGCTCACCAATGTCTGGATGGACGCCGTGCTGGGCCAGGGCGACTCTTGCTACCCTCAGGTCTGGCTCGCCCAGGAAGTCGTCGAGGCCGCCGCGCGCTTCATCCGCGCGCAGTCCCATGGCGGCAGGCGCAAGGTGGTGACACTCAACTTTGGCGTTGGCGGCAATCCGCGCAAGCGGGTGGAGGGCGACTTCGAGGCGCAGCTGGTCCTGAGCCTGCTGCAGGAGCCCGACACGCTCGTGCTGCTGGACATGGGCTTCGGCGAGGAAGAGACCGCCCGCAGTCGCCATGTCCTGGCGCGCGCCAGGGAGGCAGGCCACGGCACCGCGGAACTGCGCTTCTGCGATCTGGCGGGCGCCGATCCCCAGGCGCGGCTGCTCGGCATCGAATGCGATGTAGGGGAGATCGCGGCGCTGATCGCCCGCAGCGACGAGTTCATTGGCTACGACTCCGCCTGTCAGCATATCGGTGCCGCCCTGGGGGTGCGCACCTGCACGGTGTTTGCAGGCAGCAACAACGCGCGTTTCATTCGGCGCTGGCATGCCACCGGTCCCAACAGCAGCGAGATTCTTTACGTGGACACGCTCAGTCGCGAGCACCAGATCGACATTCGGGAACTTCTGGAACGCTTGCAGGACCTGCGATGTCACTGAAATTCCCACCATTTTCGTGACCTGGTCTGCGGCAGGTCGAACAAGCGTTCGGTGTTTGCTTCTGTCCGTTCAACTGGTGTATAAGACGCCTCGTCGTTGCAAATTGTCACTTCGTCCCTGATTGTTGACGCGGGGGTGAGCAACGCCAACCTCGAATTTCTGCCGCCTCGCCATCGCTATCCGCGAGGTGCAACAGGGAACGACGGAAAGCAAGCGGATGCACAGGGAAAGACGAAAACGCATCCTGGTCTGACATGACAGGCTCACACAGAGGAGCATGCGTGTCAGACTGGTCATTACAAAAAAAATGAAACAGATCTGGAGGAAGTAAATGCTGTATCCACAAACAGTCAGCAAGAAGAATTACCTTCGCAACATGATCAAGCTGGGCATCGCAGTCTCCATCTGCAGCCCGGTGAGCCTCCTGGCCCAGCAGGCACAGGATCCTGAAGTGGAAGAAGTGGTCGTCACCGGCTCCTACATCCGCAACAGCGCCTTCGCGCAGAACTCCCCCGTAGCCACCATCAACCAGGACGATCTCTATCAGTCCGGCGCTCCCAGCATGGCCAGCTACATCCGGGACCTGAGCTTCACGCAGAACACCAACACCGTGCAGAACGTACTCGGTGACGCTGACGGAGCCCAGAGCGGCGTCGGCACCACGTTCAACCTGCGCGGCCTCGGCGAGAACAGCACCCTGACCCTCGCGGACGGCGTGCGCAGCATCGACACCTCGGTCACCGCCATGATCCCGGATATCGCGGTCGAGCGCATGGAAGTGGTGCTTGACGGTGGTTCGGCTCTGTACGGCTCCGACGCGGTGGCCGGTGTGGTCAACATGATCCCCATCAAGGAATTCGACGGCTTCCGTGCCCGCGCGTTCTACCAGGTCCCTGACGAGGGCGGCATGGAAGAAGGCAACGTGTCCTTCCTGTGGGGCAAGAGCTTCGACAACGGCATCAACTACGTGGGCGCTTTCGATGCCCGCAAGCGTACCCGTCTGAACTACTACGAGCGTCCGCGCGAGTGGGAAATGGCTGACGGCTCCTCCGGCTCCGGCAACCCCGGCACCTTCCGTCGTGTCACCGGTGCCGTGCCCAAGGCCGGCGCTCTGCATGGCGGCCGTACCGTGGGTGGCAACCTCGTCGACCCGAGCTGCGGCACCTTCAACCAGGGCCTGACGGATCGCACCGGCAAAGGCAACACCCCCAGCGGCGTGATCGTGGGGAGCGGTGCCGGCCAGACCTGCTGGTACAACTACACCAACACCTACCCCTACGCCCGTGGCATGAACGAGTACAACCTGTACCAGAACGTGACCTACGAGGCGACCGACTGGCTGCAGCTGGAGTTCACCGGCAACTGGAACTACCTGGCGGACGAGTCCACCAAGGGTGTGGTCACGGCCCTGAACCCGAACAACCGCAACGTGCTGTTCATTCCGGCCAGCCACCCGGCCAACACCTACGGCTTCGACGTGGTGCCCTATCTGTGGCGTCCGTTCGCCGGTCTGGGCACGATGCCCGACTTCATCTCCGAGTTCGGTGAAACCACGGGCGGCACTGACACCAGCTCCAACCGTCTGAAGCTGGGTGCCCGCTTCGATCTGAGTGACACCTGGACAGGCTATGCCTACTACAGTCAGCAGGAGCGCAAGGTCTTCAACCGCAACAACCGTGACATGCTCCACCTGTCCAGGCTGCAACTGGCCCTGATGGGCAAGGGCGGCCCGAACGGCAATGGCTGGTTCAACCCCTTCGGCAGCGCCGATCCGCGCTCACCGCTGTACCGTGAAGGCCGCACCAACAACAGCAAGGAAGTGCTGAACTGGCTGTACGAAGACCATGCCAAGACTACCAGCCGCGACTACCTGGACATCGCCGAAGTCACCATCACCGGTGAGTTGTTCGACGTGCCGGCTGGTGCTGTCTCCATGGCGACGGGTTACCAGTGGCGCGACGTGACCACCGCGACGTTCGCGAACCCGCTGTCTCAAATCGGCCTGAACTACAACGTGGACATCACCACGCCGGTCCGCAAGGACGCCGAGTACTACTCGGAAACCCGCGCCGTGTTCCTGGAAGTGGAAGTGCCCATCCTCGAGTCCCTGGCCATGCAGGCAGCAGTGCGTCACGAGCAGTTCACCGATTTCGGTATCGAGTCCACCACTCCGAAGGTCGCCCTGCGCTGGGAAGCGATGGAAGGCCTGGCGCTGCGTGCCTCATGGGGCGAGAGCTTCCTGGCTCCCACGCCTGAACAGGCCCGTCCGTTCATTCCGAACGAGCTCTGCGGTGAGGCCTTCTCCGGTACCGACCCGTTCTTCAATGCGTCTCTGATCGGTTCCTCCACCTGTCAGGCCGGTAACCCGAACCTGCGTCCGGAAACCTCCGTGATCCGCAACATCGGTGTGACCTGGGAAGCCATCGAAGACCTGAGCATCAGCCTGGACTACCAGGAAGTGTCCTACATCGACCGCATCCGCACGCTGGATGATACCGACACGGTGTATGACCAGTTCCGTGAGTTCCTGGCCGCTACCGGTCGCAGTGCCGCTACCTACCGTCCGACTGTCGGCTCTGCCGACCGCGCCGCGGCGGATGCCTACCTGCGTTCCATCGCTGGTCGAGCCGGCAACCCGGTAGTGCGTGACCCGCTGGACATGTCGGTGGACACCATCTTCAGACAGGCCCAGAACATCGCGTCCGTGTACATCGACCTGGTCGACTTCAAGGCGCGTTACTCCTATGACACAGCCAACTGGGGTTCTTTCACCACCACGGCGGAAATGTCCTACTTCACCAACTACCAGTACGAAGACAACGTGGGTGTACTGACCGATGCGCTGGGCTTCCAGAATGCGCAGACCGGCGTGGTACCCCCTCTGCCCAAGCTCAAGGGCAGCGTGCGTCTGAACTGGTTCATGGACAACCACAGTGCGAGCCTCTCCGCCAACTACCGTCACCACGTGCTGTTTGACGACCGCGTGACTGACCGTTACGGCGATGGCTGGAAGGCAGACCGTCTGATCGAGTCCGAGACGATCACGAATGTGCAGTACGCCTACACATTCGATCAGTACTTCGACAGCACCATCACGCTGAGCGCCGGTGTGTCCAACCTGTTCGACACACGCCCGCAGCGTCTGCCGATGATCGGTGGCTTCGAGTCACGTCTCTCCAGCCCGTGGGGCCGTCAGTTCTGGATGTCTCTGGACTGGCAGCCGGGCGCGTAAGCGCACCGTCTGAGGTCTGAACCAGAGGCCGGAGCGAGCGCCAAGTGCGCTGGCTCCGGCCTTTTTCTTTTGCTGTAGGAGCCTGCTTGCACGCAGAACGGTAGGAGCCTGCTTGCAGGCGAACCACACAGTCAAAGCAATCCTGCCAGCACTTCCAGCGCCCGCTCCACCCGCGCATCCCAGTGCACGGCACAATTCAGCCGCAGACAGTGGCTGTACTTGCCCGAGGCCGAGAACAGCGCACCGGGTGCGAAGCTGATGCCGCGCGCAAAGGCCTGTTCCATCAAGTCTGTCGTGTTCACCGTGCCGGGCAATTCCACCCACAGCACGAAGCCGCCCGCCGGACGCGACACGCGCGTCTGCGGCGGAAACAGGCGGGTGACCCGATCCGTCATGCGGGCCACCGCTAGAGCATGTTCTGCGCAGACCTTGCGCAGGTAGCGCTCGTAATGCCCGTGCTGCAGATAGTGGGCGAGTGCCAGCTGTGAGGGGGTGCCGACGGCCACGGTGTTCATGTACTGCAGGTAGTCGGCGCTCGGGCCTTCCTGCCGACGTGCATTGCCCGGCACCAGCCAGCCCACGCGCAGACCGGCCGAGAGCGTCTTCGACGAGGAACCGCAGTAATGGACCAGACCGTTCGTATCCCATGACTTGATCGGGCGCGGCCGCGGGCCGGCGAGGGGCAGATCGCCGTAAATGTCATCCTCCACCAGGGGCACCCCATGCCGGTTCAGCACCGCCAGTACCTGCTGCTTGCGCGCGTCCGTGAGGCATACGCCGAGCGGGTTGGAGAAATTGGGGATCAACACGCACGCGGCGATGGGCCAGCGCCCCAGAGCGTCGTCCAGCGCTTCCACCGACACGCCCTGCACCGGGTCGGTGGGAATCTCCAGCGCCTTCAGGCCCAGCGCCTCGATCACCTGCAGCAGGCCGTAATAGGTGGGCGACTCCAGCGCCACCGTGTCGCCGGGCCGTGTCAGCAGCCGCAGCGCGATGCTGATGGACTCCTGACAGCTGTTGGTGATGAGCACATCGTCCGGCCGCACGGCGCATTGCAAGGTAGTCAGCCGGCGCGCGATCTGGCTGCGCAGCTCGGGGGAGCCGGGCGGAAACTCGTAACCCACGCAGCGCCGGCGCTGGCTGCGCAGCACGCTGCGAAACGCGCGCTCGATGGCGGCGGCCGGCATCAAGTCCGGGTTCGGCACGGCGGCGCCCAGATTGACGATGGCGGGATCGTTCACCGCCTGCAGCAGGCGCAGCACCCGTTCCTGGCCGGTGACGGCCCGCGGCGCGCGTGCGGGCAGACTCTGGCGCGGCGGTTCCCGCAGGGCGGGCGCCTGGCGCACATAGAAGCCCGAGCGTGGCCGCGCCTCCAGCACGCCGCGCTTCTCCAGTTCCTGACAGGCGTTCACGGCGGTGGACACGCTCACCCCATGCTGCGCGCTGAGACGACGCACCCCCGGCAGGGCGCTGCCGACCGGGTAGACCTCGTCGCGGATCAGGGTGTGCAGGCGCTCGGCGAGTTGCTGGTAGATCATGGGCTGGCTCCAGAGGGAAACTGTACTGCCATAATTGAGGAAATGTGACTCTGTACTGCCCGGGAGTGTGCCTGCAGGATAGGCGCCATTCAAGGAGCAATGCATGACTTTCGACCAACTAATCCCTGTTGCCCTGTTCGTGATCGCCATGGTGGGCACGCCGGGTCCCAACAATCTGATGCTGCTGACGGCCGGCGCCAATTTCGGCTTCCGGCGCTCGCTGCCCCATATCCTGGGCATCACCATGGGCTGTCAGGTGCTGTTGCTGGCGATCGCGCTGGGGCTGGGGCAGATGTTCAGCGCCTGGCCCCTGAGCATCGTGCTGCTGAAGCTGGGCGGTGGCGGGTTCCTGGTGTGGATGGCGGTGCAGTTGCTGCGTCCGCGCGCGGCAGCGCTGGGCGAGGGGGCCGAGGCGCGACCGCTGAGTTTCCTGCAGGCGGCGCTGTTCCAGTGGGTGAACCCGAAGGCCTGGCTGATGCTGATCACCGGTCTGGCGACGTACGTGAATCCGCAGCAGATGCTGGTGAGCACCCTGCTGATCGGGGTGACTTTCGCGCTGGTGGGGCTGCCACTGACCTGCCTGTGGAATGTCGGCGGGGTGGCGCTCAAGGATTGGCTGCAGCACGGCCGGCGCCTGCTGCATTTCAATCGGCTGATGGCCGTCCTCTTGCTGGTCTCGCTGCTGCCACTGCTGCGTTAGCGCAGCGGCGGCTCAGAACCACAGGCGCAGGCCGAAGACCACCTGGGTGTCGCGCGTGCTCAGTCCAGCGGCGCGCGTCAGCTCGGCCGTGGTGCCGAAGTCGCGCCGTTGTTCCACGCCCAGATAGGGGGCGAACTGCGGCGTGAACTCGTGACGCAGTCGCAGGCCCAGGCGGGTCTCGGCCAGCCCCTTGCCTTCGCCTTGCGCGCGCAGCGTGCGACCGTGCCAGGCCAGTTCCGCCACCGGCTGCAGCACGAGTTTCTGTGTGAGGCGCAGCTCGTATTCCGCCTCCAGTTGCAGGGCGCTCTGCCCGGACTCCCCCAGCAGCAGACGCGCATCCACCTCGAACCAGTAGGGCGCCAGGCCGCGCAGCCCTGTGCTCAGCCAGGAGCGCGTGGCGTCGCCCGTGTCCAGCTGCACGCCGCCCACGACATCCCAGTAGCTGCTGATCGCCCGTGAGGCCAGCAGTTCGGTGCTGGCCTGCACTTGCTCGCCCTCCTCTTGCTCCACGTCGGACAGCAGCCACCAGCGGGCGAAGTCCTGACCATACCAGGCGTCGATGGCGAGGTGATTGCGGCGGCCGGCGTCGGTGTCGGCGGTTTCCAGCCGGTCGAGCACGATGGCAGCGTTGTTGACGTGGGATTGCATGTGTGCGGCGTGGCCGCCAGGCAGGGCAAAGGCGCCACTGCCCACCGCGTGGCCGTTGGCATAGGCGTGCGGATCGCGCGTGCCTGGCGGCAAGGCGCCCGTGGTCGCGGCCGGCATGACGTGCTGCGAATGATCCACTGCAGCCGGGGTCGGGATCACAGGCCCGGCATGCGGATCGGCAGCCGTTGCGGCCGGCATGGCATGCTGGGAGTGGTCGACGGCCGTTGGTGCGGGCATCGCGTGCGCGGCGTGCGCGTCTGCGGGAGCAGGTGCAGCGGGCATCACATGCCCGGCGTGCGGATCGGCGGGGGGCTGGGCCAGCGTCAGTCCAGGCAGCAGCACGGCCGCCCGCAGAAGTGCGTGCAGGAGTCGTCCTTTCATGCGGTCACCACCACTTCGCGGAACATGCCGGCGTCCATGTGGAACATGATGTGGCAGTGCCAGGCCCAGCGTCCCAGTTCCTCGGGCGTGGTGAGGAAACTCAGGCGCTGGGCCGGATGGATCAGCACCGTGTGACGCCGCGTGAGGAACTCGCCCTCGGGCGTCTCCAGATCGCTCCACATGCCGTGCAGGTGCATGGGGTGGGTCATCATGGTGTCGTTGTGCAGGATCACCCGGATGCGCTCGCCGGCGCGCATGTGCACGGGCGAGCTGTCGTTGAAGGCAAGGCCGTCGATGGACCAGGTGTAGCGTTCCATGTTGCCGGTCAGATGCAGCTCGATCTCGCGCTCGGGCGCTCGCGTGTCCCAGGGCCCGTGCAGGGCTCGCACGTCGAGAGGGGTGAGCACGCGGCGGCCGTTGCCGCGCAGGCCCACGCCCGGGTCATCCAGGGTGGTGCGCGGCATGTCCACCCGCATGTCCACGCCGGGCCCGAATTCGCTGCTCGCATGGCGCACCTGCTGCGAGGGCACGGCCAGCGCCGAGGCCGGCATCTGATGCGCGCTGTGGTCGACTGCTGGCGCGGCAGCGTGAGCGCTGTGGTCCATGCTGCCCATCATGTCGCTCATCTCCAGCCATTGCACCGGGTCGGGCTCAGGCACCGCTGCGCGCAGTCCCTCTGCCGTGGCCAGGAAGCCGCAGGCAAAGCCGCTGCGCTCGATGGTCTGGGCGAACAGGGTGCAGGCCTCGGTGTCCGGCTGCACGATCACGTCATAAGTCTCGCCAGGCCCGAAGCGGAATTCGTCGATCTGCACCGGCTGCACGTCGATGCCATCGGCCTGCACCAGAGTCATGGGCACGCCTGGGATGCGCACGTCGTAGATCGAATTGCCCGCCGCGTTGATGAAGCGCAGGCGCACGCGCTCGCCGGGTGCGAAGAGGCCGGTCCAGGGCTGTCCTGACGTACGGCCATTGAGCAGGAAGTTCAGCACGGCGCCGGAGACATCGGCGAGATCCGTGGGGTTCATGCGCATCTGCTGCCACATGGCGCGGCGAGTCAGCGCCTCGTCCAGGCCCGTGCTGCGCACGTCGCGCAGGAAGTCGCCGAACGTGGGCTTGTTCAGGTTGTAGACATCGCTCTGCTGCTTGAGGCTGCGAAACACGCGCAGCATGTCGGTGTCGGACCAGTCGGACAGCTGCACGACGTAGTCGCGTTCGGCCTGCAGGTGCTCGCCGCCGCGGGGCTCGATGATCAGCGCGCCGTACATGCCGGTGACCTTCTGGTCGCCCGTGTGGGAGTGATACCAGTACGTGCCGTGCTGCTGCACCGTGAAGGAGTAGGTGAACGTGGTGCCCGCGGCGATGCCGGCGAAGCTCAGGCCGGGCACGCCGTCCATTTCGTAGGGCAGGATGATGCCGTGCCAGTGGATGGAGGTATCCTCGCGCAGGCGGTTGTGCACGCGCAGGGTGACGGTGTCCCCTTCGCGCCACACCAGCGTCGGTGCGGGAAAGCTGCCGTTGATGGTGGTGGCCCGCCGTGTCCTGCCAGTCAGATTGAGGGACGTCTCCTCGATCACCAGATCGAACTCGGTGCCGCGCAGCACGTCCGGCGCGGGCAGGCTGCCGCTTGCCGCCTGCAGGCGTGTGCCGCTGCCCAGCAGCAGCCCGGCAGTGCCCAGTGCCTGCACGAAACGTCGGCGCGTGACAGGCGTGGAGGGCACATTGCCGCTGGAACGGCGGGAATGGGGTCTGGACATGGGCAGGTGCTCAGGGAAGCGAGGGTTTGATTATAAATTGACCAGACCGGGGTCGTGTACTCCCGCTTGCAAGCCTGGCACGCCGGGCCCAGACTGCCCGGCAATGTCGTTGACTGCAAGAGTCCTGTCGCACGCCCCATGACTGCCTCATCACCCGCCAGCATCTGGAAGAACCGCAACTTCGTGATCCTGCTCTCCACCGGCTTCCTGCTGAGTTTCGGCGGGCGAGTGTACGAGCTGGCTCTGCCGCTGATCATCTACGAGCTCACCCAGTCCTCGGTGGCCATGGGCAGCATGCGGGCGCTGCAGTTCCTGCCCATCCTGCTGTTCGGCCTGTTCATCGGCGTGTTCGTGGACCGGGCGGACAAGAAGCGCTGGATGCTCTGGTCCGTGGCGCTGCAGATGCTGCTGCTGTTCGGCCTGTTCGCCTATGCGCAGCTGGGGCCACCGACGCATCAGGTGTTCTACGCCGCCGGCTTCATGTTGATGATGCTGAGCTACGGCTACATCAATGCCCGCATCAGCAGCGTGAAGTGGGCGCTGCCCACCGCCATGATGACCTCGGCCAATGCCAAGTTCACCTTCATCCAGACCCTCATGCAGGTGATGGGGCCGGCCATCTCGGGCGCCATCCTGTTCCTGTCCAGCCTTTACTACGGGCTGCTGATCACGGCGCTGATGTACCTGGCGGCGCTGCTGGTGCTCCCGCGTCTGCAGCTGCAGGAAACGCCCGTGCCGGCGAGCCAGCGGCGCTTCTGGCAGGAACTGCGCGAGGGCTGGCGGGAGTTGCGTGCCAATCAGCCGCTGTGGGTGCTGACCTGGTTCGTGTCCTTCTTCAACGCCACGGCCATCAGCTTCGAGCTGATGATCATCTTCCACGTCAAGGATGAGCTGCTGTGGAGCACGGCGCAGGTGGGCATCGTGCTCTCCTGCGCCGGAGTCGGCGGGCTCATGGGCAGTCTGTCGGCCGAACGGCTGCGCGCCGCGCTGGGACTGGGCACCTGCCTGGCCCTGAGCCTGGTGGTGCTGACGCTGACCTATTCGCTCACCGGGATCTCCAGCGCGGCGTGGACGGTGGGTGTGGCGATGTTCTGCTGCGGTTTCATGACGACCCTGCAGAACATCTGCATCTGGGCCTATCGCCATGAGACCACGGCGGCGCCACTGATGGGGCGCGTCAGCGGCATGACCGGGTCGATCTTCAAGATCGGTGTGCCACTGGCTCTTTTCGGCTCGGGGCTGCTGGCGGACGTGGCGGGGGCGCGGGCGGTGTTCGTGCTGTGCGGGGTGGTGCAGGTGGGTGTGTTCATCGGCTTCTACAACAGCCGGGTGCTGCGCGAGCGCTGAGGCCGCAGCCCCGGCGCCCGAACAGAAGGCTCAGAACGTGCCGTTGATCTTCAAGGCCAGCACGCGGCCGGAGCCGCCGCACTGATCCTCGATCTCTTCCAGGATGTTGGCGCTGATGCGGCCGACGAAACGCTGCCGCTCGCGGCATTGCAGGTTGTCGGTGGCATTGCGCACATCGAAGCGAATGGTGGTGCTGCCGAAGGCGATGTATTCCACGAAGGCCATCACCATGGGGTCGCCAGCCGTCAGCTCGATGTCCTCCAGGTCGTAGCGCTTGATGTTGCCATCGAAGCGGTTGTTCCAGCTCAAGCCGTAGTTCATGCGCCACTGCGGCAGGTCGTGGCGAAAGCCCAGTTCCAGGCGGCCGCGCTCATAGTTGGTGAAGCGGCGGTCGATGCCAAGGAAAGGGTCCTTGATCTTGGAGTCGCGCACAGTGAAGTTGGCGGTCACCAGCAGATTGGGCATGTCGATCATCTTCATGCGGATGCTGGAACGCAGGATCAGCTGCCACATGTCGCCGTCGCCGATGTTGCCATTGGTGGCTGCCAGCGTGGTGGGGGTGGAGACGTCGATGCGCTCGATCTTGTCGAAATGGCGCATGAAGTTCACGCGCGCACTCACCACGCCGATGTCGTCGGGCAGGCGGTACTGGGCGTCGAAATCGGCGTTGATCCAGGTTTCCGGCTCGAGGTTCGCGTTGCCGGCCTCGGTGTTCATGTCGTTGTCGTCGTTGTCACCCGAGGCCACGAAGTCCGAGAAGCTCAGCTGCTTCACATCGAATTCCACCATGCCGCGCAGCTGGAACGTCGGTGTCACGTCGAAACGGTAGTCGAGCTTCGGTTTCCAGAAGTCGAAATCGCGGGACTTGTTCACGTCGCCGCTCTGGGTCAGTTCCGAGGTCTCGTAGACCAGCGAGCTTTCCAGCGACATGCGCGAATTGATCTGCCAGTTGTGGATGGCGAAGGGTTCGTAGCGAATCTCTTCCACCTTGGTGTTGCTGTTGGCGACGTTCTGCGGCACCAGGCCGCCGAAGGCAGCCGAGGGAATGCCGGTGCTGCTCAGCGTCCCGAGGCGCAGGGACGAATCCAGGATGGTCTGCGCACGCTCCAGGCCGAACTCGATGTCCTGACCGGCCGCGAGCGCGGTGGTATAGGAACTGCGCACAATGCGCTCCTGGGCCACGCTGCCTGAATCCAGGAACAGGTTCTTGGTCTCGCTGCCATCGGCATTCACGCGGTAGCGCTCGCGCACGGTGCCCTGGTCGCGCTCGTTGGTGATGAACAGCACCTTGAAGCGGTCGCCATTGTTGCGCAGCCACTCGTAGTCGCCGCCCACTTCCCAGTTGCTGTTCTCGCCCGGCGTGTCTTCGCGCTCGTAGCTCAGCGTGTTGGGGCGCACGCGCAGATTGGTGGTGACGCGATCCAGCGCGGTCTCGCTGTCGCTGTTGCCGTAGAGGGCATTCAAGCGAATGCTGCTGTTGGCCGAGACGTCATAGCCGAGGTTGGTGGTGAAGCGGTAATCCGTCTGCTCGCGGATGCGGTCCTCGCGGATGATGTCGTTGGGCTGGAAATTGCCCAGGATGCTGTTTTCCTTGCTGACGTAGTGGTCGTAGCGAGGCTCGGCCTGCACCGAGAACAGGTAGTTCAGCGCGCCGTTCTGGCCGCTCACGGAGAGCGATCCGCCCGGCTCGGTCTGGTGGTCGGCATAGCGGTCCATGTTGGCTTCGTAGGAGATGCTGGTGTTGGAGAGCTCCTCGAACAGCACCACGTTGATGACCTGCGCGCCGCCGCGCACATCCAGTGAGCCGCTGGTGCCGCGGATCAGTTCGATGCGATCCACCTGCGAGGCATTGATGCGCGTCAGCATGGCATTGGTGTCGTTGTCCTTGCCGGCGGTGCGCTTGCCGTTGATCAGCACCTGATTGTCGCCGCCGCCGCCCCCCAGGCCGCGGCCTCCCGCGCCGGGATTGCCGCCCCCGCGCGGTCCGCCCCCGCCCCCGCCGCCCGAGGCATTGCCGGCGCCGGGAATGCGGTCGACCATGTCCTTGGCAGTGATGGGCGCGTATTCGGTGAAGTAGTCAGCGGGGTAGACGATGGTGGTGTCTTCGCCGGCGGGCGCCTGAGCGCTGGCAGTGCCGGAAAGACTCAGCACCAGGGCGAGGGCCGAGAGCGTGGCAAGGGAACATGGAATGCGGCGTGTCATCATTGAAGCCCGTACGGTTGAAAACCCCGGAGTATAGCGGCGCAAGACTGATCAATTTGTGACTTTTTGTGCGTCGCTGCGTATAGTTCGGCCACAATCACAACATCCTGAGAAAGGAGAATGTCATGTCCAGAACGCCATTCGTGCTTGCGCTTGCCTTGTTCGCGGCCAGCAGCAGCCCGGCCCAGACACCCGTGCCGCCGGCTCTCTACGTGCCCGAGGCACAGATTGCCACGGTGCTGCGCGAGGCCCTGCAGGCACGCCCCGGCATGGGTGTCTCCACAATCACCACCACGGATCAGTACCGCATCAACCTGATTACACGCACGGAGCCGGCCGGTGCCATCGTGCATGTGCCGGGCACCGAGCTGCATTACATCCTCGAGGGCGCGGGCACGCTGGTCACCGGCGGCGTGGTGGTGCGTGCCGCGGAAGGGGCCCCCGGGACGATCGAGGGAGGCCAGGCGCAGCGTGTGCGCAAAGGCGATGCCGTCCTCATTCCGGAAGGCACGCCGCACCAGTACACCGCCGTGGAAGGCGCGGTCACCTATCTGGAAGTGCGCTTCAACGTGCCCGTCGCCCAGCCCTGAGGGTTGCTCAGTCCTCGACGAGCTGCATCAGCGTCACCAGCAACACCAGCGCGAGCGCCACGGGAATCCAGAGCGGCGGCTCCGGCACCGTGGTGAGGTCGACGCCGGAGAGCTGTCCGGTGAGCGCTTGCAGCCGGTCGCGCAGCGACTGCGCCGACTGCAGCCATTGTGGCGGCAGGGCGATTCCCTCTTGCAGCCAAAGCCATGCCCCGCCCGCCACAGCGAACAGCCAGGCCGGCCACAGCACCTCCCGGGAAGCGGGTGTCAGTGCCGGCAGAGAGTGCATGACGCGTTGAGTGAACCCCTCATCCGGCACCTGCAGCGGTGCGCTGAGCAGCGCGAGCAGTGTCTGTTCGGTCATTTCATCGCTCGTCATGATGCCGCACTCCAGAGTCCGTGGTCAGGTGTACACGCAATTTCGGCAGGGCACGCGCGAGCAAGGATTTCACGGTGCCCAGTGGCAAGTCCAGAATCTCGGCGATCTCGCTGTGCGAGTGACCGAGGGAGAAGTGCAAGGTGATCGCGGCGACTTCCTGCGGATTCAGCAGCGCCATGGCCTGTTCCAGGTCGCGCGCCTGCAGTTCGGTGCCCGCCTCTGCCGTCTCGGCTTCGTTCTGGCAATGTTGCGTGTACAAGGCATTCAAGGCCGCTTCCCGTTCCCGAGTGCGCAGTGCCTGCAGGAAACAGCGGTAGGCAATGCTGCACAGCCAGGCTCCCAGGCTGCTGTGTGTCCGCAGCTCGGGCAGCTTGCGCCAGGCCAGCAGAAAGCACTCCTGCGCCAGATCGTCGGCCAGCGCATGATCGCGACACAGGCGTCGCAGAAAGCCGCGCACCCGCCCCTGATGCCGCAGCACCAGCGCGGCAAAGGCGCCACGGTCGTGCTGCATGGCCCGTTGCAGCAGAACGGTGTCGTCAGCGTCGCTCATGGCATCGAGCTTTGCGCTGGCGCTGCTGCGGCTCAGGCCTGGGCACGGGCGGCGTCCAGTCTCGCCATCACGAGGAAGCCGAGCCCCGCGAGAATCGGGATGCCGCCAAGCAGCACGGCCATCATGTAGGTGCCATCGATGACGAAGGCGAGCGCCAGAGGAATGCCCACCGCCAGGAAGATCAGGCCGCGGCGCATGTCGTTGCGCGGTGGGCGGGGCGGTTGCAGCAGGCTCAGCATGTCCACCCTCACCTCGTGCCCGCCCTCGGCCAGTTTGACCAGGGTGTCCAGTTCCTTGATGCGTTGCAGATAGCGCAGATAGATCGGCGTCAGGATGCAGACTGCCGTCACTACGATCGCCAGCATGGCCAGCCAGAGTTCATTGCCCATCGTTGTGTCCTCCTTGGTGAATGTTGAGCAGTAGATGCCGTGAGTGCCGGCTTTGGATGCAGGTCAGGTCAAATTCACCATCGCTGGTCTCATTTGCCCAATTCACGAGAACAGCCCTCTGTATTGCAAGGATTTTTTTATGGCGCAGGAATTGCTACTCTCCTGCGCTCACAAAAAAAACATCCGTCACCAGAGTTCCCGTTCATGATCATTGCCCGCCTGCCTGCCCGTGTTGCCCGCCGTTCCCGTCTGTTTCTCGCGCTTTTGCTCGCTGTGGGAGGGCTGTCGCCCGCTGCCGTGCTGCAGGCTCAGGATGCCATCGACTTCGCGATTCCACGCACCAGCGTCCAGCCCGTCATCGACGGCGAGGTGGACCCCGCCGAGTGGGCCTCTGCCACCCGGGTCACCCTGGGCATCGAATTCTCGCCCTCCGAGAATATCCCCGCCGCGGTGCAGACCGAGGCGCTGATCATGGAGGATGGCGAGACGCTCTACGTGGCCTTCATCGCGCAGGACCCGGACCCCTCGCAGATCCGCGCGTTCTACCGCGATCGGGACCAGATCAGTGGCACGGACTACGTTGGCGTCTCGCTGGACACCTTCAACGACGAGGCCCGCAGCTTCGACTTCATCGTCAGTCCGCTGGGCGTGCAGTACGACGCCACCAATGACGATCTCACCGGCAACGAGGACGCGTCCTGGAATGCCCTGTGGGACAGCGCCGGGCAGATCACCGACACCGGCTACGTGACCGAGATGGCGATTCCCTTCAAGCAGCTGCGCTTTCGCAGCGGCAGCCAGCTGAAGACCTGGGGCGTGCGCTTTGTGCGCGATTATCCGCGTGACCGGCGTTACCGCTTCTCCAATGTGCCGCAGGATCGCAACGTCTCCTGTCTCGTCTGCCAGTACAGCAAGGCCAGCGGCCTGGAGAGCGTGCAGCCGGGGCGCAATCTGGAGATCATTCCCACGCTGACGGCCGCAGGCGTGCGCACGCGTCCCAATCCGGCGGTGGACCGCTGGAGCGATCTGGATACGGACACCGATGCCGGTGCCGATCTGCGCTGGGGCATCAATCAGGACAACTACCTCAATGCCACGCTGAACCCGGACTTCTCCCAGGTGGAGGCCGACAGCGCGCAGCTGGAGATCAACAACACCTTCTCGCTCTTCTTTCCCGAGAAACGCACGTTCTTTCTGGATGGCGCGAACTACTTCAACAGCCCCTTGAACCTGGTGCACACCCGCAACATCGCCGACCCCGACTACGGGGTGAAACTCACCGGGCGTGCCGGACGGCACTCTTACGGCGTGTTGCAGGCCAGCGACACCACCACCAGCTTCATGATTCCCACCAATGACGCTTCCTCGGTGGCATCCCTCGGCGGCACGGGCAGCGATGTCTCCGTGCTGCGCTATCGTCAGGATGTGCTGCAGAACTCCAGCATCGGCACCGTGCTGACCCATCGCGCGGGCGGTGACTACAGCAACACCGTGGCGGGCGTGGACGGGCGCTGGCGTCTGGGCGGCAGCGATGTCATCAATCTGCAGCTGCTGCGCTCGCAGTCCGAATACCCGCTGGCCGTGCAGACACGCTATGGTCAGGACGACCGGCTGAGCGACGAGACGATGCTGCTGGAATACCGGCACAACGACAGGCGCTGGGATCTGTGGGCGGAGTACGTGGACTTCGGCAAGGACTTTCGGGCCGACATGGGCTTCATCAACCGCGTTGACTACACGCGCAGCACGATTCGTGCGGGGCACACCTGGCGCTATGAGGCAGGCAGCTTCTTCGACCGCATCCGCATCGCGCTGGACTGGGACAACACCTTCGACCAGGCCGGGCTCGAACTGGAGGAGGAGTTCGAGGTGTTCCTGGAGATGGACGGCCCGCTGCAGTCCCAGGTGAATGGCCTCTTCGGCGGCAGCAAGACGTATTACAACGGTTTCTATTTCGACGAGCAGTTCAACCAGCTCTCAGTGTCGGCGCGCCCGAGCAGCGAGCTGTATGTGCGCATGCTGGTGCGCATCGAGGACATCGTGGATTTCGCCAACACGCGACTGGGGGATTCGCGGCGCTACACGCCTTCGATCAACTATCAGTGGGGGCGCCATCTGCAGCTCGACCTGAGTCACACGCACCAGACCTTCGATGTGGATGGCGGCCGGTTGTTCACCGCGGACTTGACCGAGCTGCGCAGCACCTGGCAGTTCAATGTGCGCAGCTTCGTGCGCTTCATCGTGCAGCATTCGGACACGCAGCGCGATCGCAGTCTCTACATCCGCCCGGTGCAGTCGCGCTCGAAGGAGCTGACGACGCAGCTGCTCTACAGCTACAAGCTGAGTGCGCAGACGCTGTTCTTCCTGGGGTATTCGGACGCGGGGTTCCAGAATGACAGTCTCGACTCCATTGAGACTAGCAGTCGGACGCTGTTCGCGAAGTTCAGTTATGCGTGGCAGCCGTAAGCGATTGCCTTGACGACACGGCACAATGCGCCTGCCTGAGCTGCAGGACACGCCGTGGATACATCCTTGTAGGCTCGCTGCCGGCATCCCTGCCGGCAGACGGTCCTGCAGCTCAGGCAGGCGCCTTATGCCTCGCCATCCAGGTCCTTGCGGCGCAGCAGCCGCGCGGGGATCAGGGAGAGGAGCAGCAGGGCGCCGAGGGTGATGTAGATCGGCGGCCACTCGAAGGGTTGGGGCGGGGCTGTGCCAGTGGTGACGCTGGCGGACACGCTGCCGGCACGCAGGGTGTAGGCTGTTTCGGCATCCCCGTTCCAGGAAAACACGCCGACGGCATCGGTCTGAACCTGAGCCAGCTCGGCGCCCGGGATCTCGCTGCGGGCGATGCTCACCGGCAGATTGGCGGCGGGGCTGCCGTCGGCCTGACTGATCACGCCGAACACCAGCGTGCCATCGGCCAGCACGTCCAGGCGCAGGTCCTGGGCACTCAAGCTCGTGCTGCCCAGCAGCAGCGCCATCGCGAACAACACTCTAGTGAACATGCAGCGGCCCTCCGTCGTGACCGTGCGGCACGCCGGCCGCCTCGCTCGTGGTGGCGGGGCCGTGCACATGGCCCTGCTCGTGCAGATAGCCGTGCAGCTGGTAGAGCAGCAGCAGGAAACCGAAGAACACCAGCAGCCCGTTGCAGACGCGGGTGACTGGTTCCCAGACGGTCGTCTGCTGCCAGGCGCGAATCACCACGCCCATCACCAGCAGGGCCGCGATCTGGCCCAGCTCCACGCCCAGATTGAAGAACAGGATCTTGCCCAGCAGGCCGCTCTCATCGCCGAGCGTCAGATCCTGCAGCCGGGCCGAGAGGCCGAAGCCGTGAATCAATCCGAAGCTGAACACCATCGCCAGCAGGGGGGGCGCTGCCGTGCCGATCCAGCGCCGGAAGCCGTCCAGGTTCTCGAAGCCCTTGTACATCACGGTGACGGCGATGACGGCATCGATGAGGTAGTGATCGGCCGTGATGCCGGCGAAGGTGGCGAAGACCAGGGTGATGGTGTGGCCTAGGGTGAAGGCGGTGACGAACTTCAGGATGTCCATGAAGCGGGTCAGGAAGAACATGACGCCGAACAGGAACAGCAGGTGATCGTAGCCGGTGAGCATGTGCACCGCGCCGGTCCAGATGTAGTCCAGGATGCCGCCGTTCTGCATGCGCTCGCGCGCGACGGGCGAGACATCGTGGGCCAGGGCGGGAAGCGCCGCCAGGCATAACAGGCCGGCCAGCAGACGGGCAGGGCGGGTGACACGTGTGGCTTGCATCGGTATTCCTCGATGAGCGGCAGCGCAGTGGCTGCCGTGTGCACGAAATCAGGGCGGGCGCGGGTCTCTGCCTGCGTGCCTCGGGCACGTCAACCACGCAAGCCCGCAGGGGCCACAGGAGATTACCTCATGAAGAAGATACTGGCACTCGTCGCGTTGAGCCTCTGTTCGCTCGGCATCGGCGCGCAGGCGCAGGAGGGTCACAATCACGCGCTGATGATGGCCATCGACAATCCGCAGCGTTCCGAGGCCAACAAGGCCCGCGATGTCTACCGTCACCCTTACGAGACGCTGACGTTCTTCGGCGTGCAGCCCACGCACACCGTGGTCGAGATGTTCCCTGGCGGCGGCTGGTACACCGAGATTCTCACGCCCTACCTCGCCAATGGCGGCACGCTGATCCCGGCGCGCTCGGCAGAGATTCCGGCGGCGCCCGGCACAGTGGATGTGATCCTCGATTTCCGCAATGCCCACAACTGGATGGGCGGCAACGGCGAGGCCATGGTGCAGGCCTGGCACGCGGCGCTGAAACCGGGTGGGGTGGTCGGTCTGGTGGATCACCGTCACGACCCGGACGTGCCCTTCGTGGCCGGCCGCGGCTACATCCTGGAACAGCAGATCATAGACCTGATGCAGGCCAATGGCTTCCGGCTGGAGGCGCGCTCCGAGATCAACGCCAACCCGCTGGACACCAAGGATCATCCGGGTGGGGTGTGGAACCTGCCGCCGACACTGCAGAACGTGAGTGAGGCGGATCGTGCGAAGTATCTGGCCATCGGCGAGAGCGACCGCATGACGCTGAAGTTCGTCAAGAACTGAGCCTTCCCTGCTCCTGGGACGCAGCGCGCCGCTGACCGGCCGTGCGTCCCTTGGCCCGGGTCGCGCCGCCTGCTCAGCGCAGGATGTGCACGAGGCTCAGGCTCAGACGCGTGTTGCGATAATCCACCCCGCCATCTGCGTCGATGAGCTGTCGGCTCAGCCCCACGCTCACGGCACTGTTGCGTCCGAAGGGCAGGCTGTAATCCAGGCTGAATTCCTGTGTCTTCGTGGGCAGCGCATAGGCCACCTGGGTACGCCCGGGCGGCGGGCGCACGGCCTTGTCCACCGTGAGGGCGCGCGACAGCTCGCGCAGCGCGGGATTGGGCGCCAGTGCACTGGAGACCGTGTGGCCGTCCGTCCAGCGATAAGCTGCCGTGAGTGTGGCGTAATTCGCGAAGCTGTATTCGGCGCTGGCCTGCAGCCCCGCCTGGTTGAAATCGAAGATGTCGTTGCGCGTGCTGAACAGGCTGGCGTGGCGCCGGGCGTCATGCCGGCCCTGGCTGGCGTCCAGCACGGTGCCGACGCTCACGGCCCACGCCGGGGTCAGCCGCTTGCTGTAATCCAGTTCCAGACTCAGCAGCTCGCGGTCCCGCGTCTGGCTGTGGCTGTCGTGATGGCTCCAGCTCAGGCGCGCCGCGACGGCGGGCGCATAGGCGCCTAGGCCGAACTTCTGCGTCAGACTCTCCCCCCCAGCGTGATGACATTGCTGTGCAGGCCCGACAAGTCGGCGAAGCGCGTGGACTGCACACTACCGAAGAGCGTGCCGGTGCGCGAGGGCTGCAACTTGAAGAACTGCCCTCCGCTAAGCGTCAGCTCGGCGCTGCTGTCCGCGTCGTTGTCGCTGTCGAGGAAGGCGCGCGTGGCATTGTCGTCGCGTTGCGCACTCAGCTGCAGGTCGGCGAACGGGTCGGCCTGAGCCGCCAGGACGGGTGCCAAGCCGAGCAGGACATCGTCTTGCTCATTCATCGACCCAATGGGGCGTGCAGTGGGCGCGCGGAAGCATACCCCAGCGGCCCCGCGGCGGTGAATCCTGCCGTCGCGTGAGGCGAATTTGCGACGAGGCGAGCTTGCTGTTGGATATCACAATGATATCTAATTGTTGCGACATCCACAGGAGACCCCGCTCATGAAAGAAAACAACATCGGCTCGCTGCCCGGCATTCCCATGGCCATCATCCTGATCGTCGTGTTTTTCTACGCTGTCTCTCTGCTGCTCACGTCCCTGGGCGGCGGCAGCCTGGCCGGCCAGGTCAGCGCCGTGGGGCTCATCGTTGGCTGCGTGCTCTGCAACAAGGGCTTCTTCATGGTGGAGCCCAATCAATCCGCGGTGCTCAGTCTGTTCGGCAAGTATGTCGGCACGGTCAAGGATCAGGGGCTGCGCTTCCAGAACCCGTTCTACCGCCCGCGCAAGGTGTCGCTGCGAGTGCGCAACTTCGAGTCCGGCAAGCTCAAGGTGAACGAGCTGGAGGGCAGCCCCATCGAGATCGCCTCGGTGGTGGTGTGGAAGGTGCTCGATTCCGCCGAGGCGGTCTACAACGTGGACGACTACGAGAGCTTCGTGCACATCCAGGCCGAGGCCGCGCTGCGGGCCATGGCCACGGCCTATCCCTATGATCCCACGGCCGAACACCCCATCGCCCTGCGCAGCCATGCCAGCGAGATCTCCCATGACCTCGCGCAGCAACTCGCGGAGCGCCTGAACCAGGCCGGCATCGAGGTGCTGGAGGCCCGCATCAGCCACCTGGCCTACGCGCCCGAGATCGCCGGCGCGATGCTGCAGCGCCAGCAGGCCGGAGCCATCATCAGCGCC
>JALREE010000172.1 GCA_023256835.1 Pseudomonadales bacterium
ATGAATATGGTCCAATCCTGCGGGACAACCTGACCCGCATCGAAAAAGAAAGTTAGTGGATAAAGCAACTATGGGTTTGCGCAGAATACTCGATGACATGGCGCCGCAGTTCGAGAAGGGCGGGCGCTACGAAAAGTTCTATCCCTTGTACGAGGCTGTGGACACGATCTTCTACACCCCCAGTCGTGTCACGGTCTCCGGTTCCCATGTGCGGGATGGCGTCGATCTCAAGCGGATCATGATCACGGTCTGGTTCGCGGCGTTCCCGGCAATGTTCTACGGCATGTACAACGTGGGCTACCAGGCCACCACCGCGATGGCCAACATGGGGCTCACCACCACCGGTGACTGGCACGCGTTCTGGATTGAGCTCTTCTCCTCTTACAACCCCAACAGCATCTGGGACTGCTTCTGGTTCGGTGCTGTTCACTATCTGCCGCTCTATGCCGTTGTCTTCATCGTCGGCGGTTTCTGGGAGGCGTTGTTCGCCACCATTCGACGACATGAGATCAATGAGGGCTTCTTCGTCACCTCCATTCTTTTCTCGCTGATCCTGCCGCCGGATATTCCGCTGTGGCAGGCCGCGCTCGGAATCAGTTTCGGCGTGGTGGTGGGAAAGGAGGTTTTCGGCGGCACCGGCAAGAACTTCCTCAATCCGGCTCTGGTGGGGCGTGCCTTCCTGTTCTTCGCGTATGCCCCGCAGATGACTGGTGATGCCGTATGGACCGCTGTCGACGGTTTCAGTGGTGCCACGTCACTCAGTCAACTGGCAGCCAGCGGACTGCCGGCCATGTCGGCTGCCACCGGTCAGGAACTGACTTGGATGGATTCCTTCATTGGCAGGGAGCAGGGTGCCATCGGCGAAACGTCCACGTTGGCGATCATGCTGGGCGGCGTACTACTGCTTGTCACGCGCATCGCGTCCTGGCGGATCATGCTGGGCATGTTCCTAGGCATGGTGGCGTTTTCCACGCTTCTCAACATGGTTGGCTCAGATACCAATCCCTTCTTCGCCACGCCATGGTACTGGCACCTGGTGCTTGGCGGTTTCGCGTTCGGCATGGTGTTCATGGCGACTGACCCCGTATCGGCGTCGATGACCAGTACTGGCAAGTGGATCTACGGTGCCCTGATCGGTGTGATGGTCGTCATGATCCGTGTGCTGAATCCGGCCTACCCCGAGGGTGTCATGCTTGCCATTCTGTTCGGGAATCTGTTTGCGCCGCTCATCGACTATGTCGTGGTGCGAGCGAATATAAAGAGGAGGCTTGCACGCAATGCAGTCTAAAGATTCAGTCGGCGGTACCATCAAGGTCGCTCTGGTTCTGTGCGTCGTCTGTTCGGTGTTCATCTCCAGCGCTGCCGTGATCCTCAAGCCTTTCCAGGTCGATAACAAGTTGCTGGATCGCAACAAGAACATTCTGGCTGCCGCCGGGATGTTCGATCCTGCGCTGAACAGCAACGCCGAGGTGGATGACCTGTTTTCGCGCTTCACCCTTCAGGTGGTCGAGCTGGAAACCGGGGAGGTGCTGAGTGAAGAGCGACTCGTCGAGCTCGGCATCGACCCGCAGACCTATGACGAGCGTTCCGTTCTGAGCGACCCGCAGTTCAGCGATGCACTTGCTGAAGAGGAAGACATCGCCGATCTGAAGCGCCGTGTGCGTTATTCCACCGTCTACACCCTGCCTGCCGCTGACGGCTCCATCGAGACGCTGGTGATTCCTGTGAGTGGTTACGGGCTTTGGGGCACCATGTACGGGTATCTCGCTCTGGACGGCGATGGCAACACAGTCAACGGTATCGGCTTCTACGAGCACAAGGAAACGCCAGGGCTCGGCGGCGAGATCAACAATCCGCGCTGGAAAGCCCTCTGGCCGGGCAAGAAAGTCTACGACGATCAGGGTGACGTGGCCCTTAAAGTGATCAAGGGACGGGGTGAAGGCGACTTCGAAATCGATGGCCTGTCAGGGGCATCTCTCACCAGCCGTGGCGTGGACAACATGATTGCATTCTGGCTGGGGCTGAATGGTTTCGGGCCGTATTTGAACAATTTGAACGAAGGTTGAAGGGCGAGGTCGTAATGGCAACTGACACGAAGACATTGTTGTTCAAACCCATAGTGGCGGAAAACCCCATCACTCTGCAGATCCTTGGGATCTGCTCCGCACTGGCCGTGACGACGAGCCTGCGCGTCACCATCGTGATGTGTGTGGCGCTGACGCTAGTCGTGGCCTTCTCGAACTTCTTCATTTCGATGGTGCGCAATTACATGCCGAGCAGCATCCGCATCATCATCCAGATGGCGATCATCTCCACCCTGGTGATTGCTGTGGATCAACTGCTGCAGGCCTTTGCCTACGAGACCAGCAAGCAGCTCAGCGTGTTCGTCGGTCTGATCATCACCAACTGCATCGTGATGGGGCGAGCGGAAGCCTTCGCCATGAAGAATCCGCCGGTGCCAAGCTTCTGGGACGGTATCGGCAATGGCCTGGGGTACAGCACCGTGCTGCTGATTCTCGGCAGCGTGCGCGAACTGTTCGGCTCGGGCAGCCTGTTCGGTATCGAGATTCTGCCGCTGGTGTCCAATGGCGGCTGGTATCAGGCCAATGGTCTGATGCTGCTGGCGCCAAGTGCGTTCTTCATCATCGGCTTTCTGATCTGGATCGTGCGCTCGAAGCGCGTTGATCAGGTCGAGAAGTCCGAGTTCAAGCTCGCGGCGCACACCACTCAGGAGGTCGCACACTGATGGAACACTATCTGAGTCTTGCGGTTCGCGCAGTCTTCGTCGAGAACATGGCCCTGCAGATGTTCCTGGGAATGTGCACATTCATTGCGGTTTCCAAGAAAGTGGAAACAGCCGTGGGTCTGGGTGTGGCCGTCACTGCCGTGCAGATCATCACAGTGCCTCTGAACAACTTGCTGTTCGCTTATCTGCTGAAGGATGGTGCCCTCGCCTGGATGGGCTTCCCTGATCTCGATCTCAGTTTTCTGGGTTTCATCTGCTACATCGGCGTGATCGCCGCCGTGGTGCAGGTGCTGGAAATGTTCCTCGACAAGTACATGCCGGCGCTCTACAACGCCCTCGGGGTGTTTCTGCCGCTGATCGCCGTGAATTGCGCCATCATGGGAGCATCACTGTTCATGGTGGAGCGCAATTACACCTTCTCTGAAAGCCTGGTGTATGGCACAGGCGCAGGCGTGGGTTGGGCGCTGGCGATCACGGCCATGGCGGGCATTCGCGAAAAGCTCAAGTACAGCGATGTACCGCAGGGTCTGCGGGGAATGGGCATCACCTTCATTACCACCGGTCTGATGTCGCTGGGCTTCATGTCATTCAGCGGATTGTCACTGTAGTCAACAGGTTATAAATAGATGATCGATATTGCAGCTATAGCGGGCGGCGTGCTGATGTTCACGGTGGTGGTCATGGTGTTTGTAGCCATGATTCTTGTTGCGAGAGCCAGGCTGGTCAGCACGGGCAATGTGAAGATCGAGATCAACGGGGACCCCTCCAAGTCCATCGTCGTGCCTGCCGGCGGCAAGCTTTTGACCACGCTGGCAGATGCCGGCATCTATCTGTCATCCGCCTGCGGTGGCGGTGGCACCTGTGGGCAGTGCAAATGTCAGGTGATTGATGGAGGTGGTTCGATGCTGCCGACAGAGCAGGGTCACTTCACCCTGGGCGAGGCCAAGGCCCACTGGCGCCTGTCCTGCCAGGTGGCCGTCAAGCAGGACATGAAGATCGAGGTTGAACCTGAATTCTTCGGCGTCAAGCAATGGGAATGCACCGTCGTCTCCAATGACAACGTGGCGACCTTCATCAAGGAACTGGTCCTCAAGATTCCCGATGGAGACAGCGTCGATTTCCGCGCTGGCGGTTATGTCCAACTGGAAGTGCCGGCCCATGAAGTGCACTACAAGGACTTCGCGATCGGCGAGAAATTCCGCGGTGACTGGGAAAAATTCGGCCTCTTCAAACTCGTGTCCAAGACAGACAAGACGACGATTCGTGCCTACTCGATGGCCAATTATCCGGAAGAGAAGGGCATCATCAAGTTCAATATCCGCATCGCCACCCCGCCGCCCAAGTCGACATTCCCGCCCGGCGTCATGTCTTCCTATGTCTTCAGCCTCAAGCCCGGAGACAAGATCAAGGTGTTCGGCCCCTTCGGCGAATTCTTCGCCAAGGACACCAATGCCGAAATGGTCTTCATCGGCGGAGGTGCCGGCATGGCGCCCATGCGCTCGCACATTTTCGATCAGCTGCGCCGCATCAAGACCAAACGCAAGATCACCTTCTGGTACGGCGCCCGCAGCCTGAAGGAGATGTTCTACGTCGACGACTTCAACATGCTGGCCGCCGAGAACGAGAACTTCACCTGGCATGTCGCACTCTCGGATCCGCAGCCGGAAGACAACTGGACGGGAATGACCGGGTTCATTCACAACGTGGTCTATCAGAATTATCTGAAGGATCATGCGGCCCCGGAAGACTGCGAGTTCTACATGTGCGGCCCGCCCATGATGAATGCCGCCGTCATCAAGATGCTCAAGGATCTGGGTGTCGAGGACGAGAACATCGCGCTGGACGAGTTCTCCTGATCGCCGTTCCCTCTGCGCGCCCCTGGCTGTGTGCCAGGGGTGACGACCGGATCTGAGTCACCATGAATACCGTGTCGAGACGCCAACGCCTCTGGCTTGTCACTGTGGCCATCCTGGTCATGGGTTTCCTGCTGTTCAATCGCCAGCCCGATGCCGGCCTTATTCACGAGTTTGGCGGTGGCACCATGGGCACCCGCTATACGGTGAAACTGGTCGATCTTCCCCCCGACTACACGCTGGAGCAGGTTGCCTTCGAGGTATCCCGTCTTCTGCAGCGCATTGATCGTGAGCAGATGTCGACCTACGCGCCCGACTCGGAACTCTCGCGCCTCAATGCAGCGCCGGTGGGACAGGACATTGCGCTCTCGGCTGAGATGACCGAGGTCCTGGCCCTGGCGCTGGCGCTCAATCGCCTCACGGACGGTGCATTCGATGTGACAGTGGGGCCGCTGGTGAATCGCTGGGGTTTCGGACCGGAGGATCGCAGGGAAGACCGCATTCCGACACAGACAGAGATCGATGCACTGCTGACAAGGGTGGGTTCGCACTACCTGGAGCTCGACAGTGCCCGTCACAGTCTGCGCAAGACAGCCGACGTGTATGTGGACCTGAGCGGCATTGCCAAGGGCTATGGAGTGGACAAGGTCGCGGACTTGCTGGATTCCCTCGGGATCACTAGTTACTTCATTGAAGTGGGAGGCGAACTGCGCATTCGCGGCTACAAGCCAGGCAATCAAAGCTGGGTGCCTGCCATCGAAAAGCCCGTGGATACAGCGCCCCAGGTTCACGAGATCTTCTATGCCCGCGGCGAGCCTATCGCCGTGGCCGGGTCCGGTGATTATCGCAACTATTTCGAAGCGGACGGTGTACATTACTCGCACGAGATCGACCCTCAGACGGGCCAGCCGATCAGTCACGATCTGGCAGGCGTGTACGTCATCGACAAGACCGCCGCCCGCGCCGATGCGCTGGCCACGGCATTCATGGTGATGGGCACAGAGCGCGGGTTTGCATTCGCCGAGGAGCTCGATCTGGCGGTGTATTTCGTGACGCGGGATGAGGCCAACGACACCTTCGTCGATCGCTACACCTCGCGCTTTGAACATTATCTGGATTCGGGGAACTAGACTCATGGCAACTCTGATTGGAACGTTCATCCTGCTGCTGCTGGTGGTTGCCGGCATGGCGATCGGTGTGATGTTCGGCCGCAAGCCCCTGAAAGGCTCCTGTGGCGGTCTGGCCAATGGCAGCGACAGCAGCTGTTCCGTCTGCGGTGGCAATCCAGCCAAGTGCGACGAGTCCGCACGCTGACACGCAGGAGCAGGGCAGCCTTGAAGCAGCACATGCAGTACGACATCATCGTGATCGGCAGTGGTCCCGCAGGGGAATCCGCGGCGATGAATTCCGCCAAGAAGGGCCGCAGCGTGGCCGTAATCTCTGACCGCGAGAAAGTCGGCGGCAATTGCACTCATCTGGGCACCATCCCGTCCAAGGCCTTGCGCCAGTCGGTCAAGCAGGTCATGCAGTTCAGCAGCAATCCACTGCTGCGTGAATTTGCCACGCTGCGCAAGCCCTGCTTTCAGGACATCATGCGCCACGCCGCGCGCGTCATCGACGAACAAGTGCACCTGCGCGCCGGCTACTACGAGAAGAACGGCATCGACATCATTCACGGCCAGGCGAGTTTCGTGGATCGCAACACGATCCGCCTTGGCAATCGCGGTCCGCTGCTGAAGGCGGAGCATTTCGTCATCGCGACCGGTTCGCGGCCGTATCGCCCGGAGAACGTCGACTTCACGCATCCGCGCATTTTCGACAGCGACACGATTCTGCAACTCGACCACTCACCCCGCAAGGTGACGGTGATTGGAGCCGGCGTGATCGGCTGCGAGTACGCCTCGATATTCGGCGGACTTGGCGCCAAAGTGGAGCTGATCAACCCGGCGAGCACGCTTCTCTCTTTCCTCGACTGGGAAATTTCCGATGCCCTCAGCTATCACTTGCGCAATGCCGGCGTGCGCAGTCGCCACAACGAGGAATACGACCGGTTGGAGTACTTCGACACGCACATCGTCACGCACCTGAAATCAGGCAAGCGCATCAAGAGCGATATCGTGCTCTGGGCCAACGGTCGCACCGGCAATACCGACCAGCTCAATCTGGCGGCAATAGGGCTCCAACCCAATTCACGGGGTCAGCTGGAGATCGACAAGCGTTATCGCACTGCCGTCGAGAACATCTTCGCGGCGGGTGATGTCGTCGGCTGGCCGTCGCTGGCCAGCGTGTCCTATGACCAGGGGAGGGCAGCGTCGAATGCCATCGTCGACCCTGCCGCCTGCGTGGAGATCGATCGTTTCGCCACCGGCATCTACACCATCCCGGAGATCAGCACGCTCGGCAAGACCGAACGCGAGCTCACGAGCGAGCGAATTCCGTATGAAGTCGGCAAGGCCTTCTTCAAGAACACGGCCCGCGGTCTCATCACTGGCGAGCAGGTGGGCATGCTCAAGATTCTCTTTCACTTCGACACACTGGAGATCCTGGGCATCCACTGTTTTGGCGATCAGGCTTCCGAGATCGTGCATATCGGCCAGGCCATCATGCTGCAGCAAGGCAAGGCCAACACCATGCGGTATTTTCTGGATACCACGTTCAATTACCCCACCATGGCCGAAGCCTATCGCATTGCGGCGCTTGACGGTCTGAACAGAGTCTTCTGAGTGTATGCAGTCACCTGCCTGCACCTTGCCACAGGGAGTCAGTCAATTGCTCAGTGAACGCAGCATCGCCGTTCTCGGTGGCGGCAGCTTCGGCACCGTGATCGCCAACATCGTTGCGCAGAATGGCTATCGGGTCAATTTCTGGATGCGCAGCGAGGCGCTGGTCGACGAGGTCAATGCCACGCATCAGAACAGCCAGTATCTGCCCGGCTATGTCCTGCATGACAACGTGAAAGCCTTCCACGACATGCAGCTGGCAGTGCAGGACGCCGAAGTGATCTTCGTCGCGGTGCCAAGTGCCTATTTCCGTGCCGTGGTGCGCGACATGCTGCGCTGGGCACCGGCCGATGCCATTCTCGTGAGCACCACCAAGGGCATCGAGGCGGGCAGTTTCCAGTTGATGAGTCAGATTCTGGCTGAAGAATCACCCTCGGCTCGCATTGGTGTGATGAGCGGGCCCAATCTGGCCAAGGAAATCGCCGCCCGCAATCTCACTGGCACCGTGATCGCCAGCGCTCATGCCTCGGTGCGCGAGACCGTGCAGCGCATTCTCAAGTCCGAGTACTTCCGTGTTTACACCAACGACGATATGTTCGGCGTGGAACTGGGCGGAGCCTTGAAGAACATCTATGCCATCATTGCCGGCCTTGCCTCCGCCATGGGCATGGGCCACAACACGAACAGCATGCTGGTAACGCGCAGTCTCACGGAGATGGCACGCTTTGGACGCAAGCTTGGCGCGGACCCGATGACTTTCCTGGGCTTGTCCGGAGTAGGTGACCTGGTGGTGACCTGCTCGTCACCGCTGAGCCGCAATTTTCGGGTAGGCTTCGCGCTGGGGCAGGGCAAGTCCATCGAAGAAGCCACCGCCGAAGTCGGTCAAGTGGCAGAAGGGGTGAATACCCTCAAGCTGGTCAAGGAGAAAGCCGACGAACTGGGCGTCTACATGCCCCTGGTGAACGGCTTGTACCAGATTGTGTATGGCGGCAGTTCGGTACGGCAGATCGTGGCATCCCTGATGCTGGGTGAACAGGCACTCGATGTGGAATACGAGGCCAATCAGACCAAGGTGTTGAACCTGAAGGAGTAATCATGGCAGACGATATCGTTGAGAATCTGAAGCAACCCGCACAATGGTTTCGCATAGCCTTCATGCTGGCCCTGGCTGTGGCTCTTTATCTGGCGGGCATGGTGCTGACGCTGCTCATCATTGCGCAGGCCCTGTTTGGCTTGCTGACGGGCGCAGACAATCGCAATCTGCGGGAGCTCGGTGCGGCCTTGACCTTCTATGTGCGACAGGTGCTCGAATTCCTCACCTACAACAGTGAATTCAAGCCGTTTCCGTTCGCGCCGTTCGCCCCTGCGCCAGCGTCCGCCGAGGCAGGCGAGTCAATGCCAGACATGGACCAGGAGCAGGACGTCGAAGTGCATGTGCCTGAAGGGCAAGATGTCGAGCCGCGGGAGGACGCCCTGCCGGATGCGAAACCTGCCCGCAAACGCAGCCGGACCGCCAGGAAGCATGATGGCAGCGATGTGGCCTGACAGCGTGCGCGGCATGCTGCGAGCAGTCCTGGCTGTCGTTCTGCCATTCTGGCTGGCGTCGCAGGCCGCTGCCCAGGGCAGTGGCGATGTGGCGGGCGCGCGCGATTTCTCCGGCGTGGCACGTTTTCCCGGGGCAACGATTGTGCAGTATGAGATTCAGCCGGCTGGCAATTACCGCCTGGCGCTCGGTCGTTTGCAGCGGGTGAACGGGCGTGTGACGGCCGGGCGCGAAGAGCGTCTGCAAGGCAAGTTGACCCGCATCACTTACCAGATTCCGCAAGGCTTCAGTGGTGCGGAGGTGTTTGCCCATTACCTGGGCGCCATCGCCGGACCGACGCAGGAGTTGTTCCGCTGCCAGGGACGCGCCTGTGGCAGCAGCAATTTTTGGGCGAATGACATTCTCGGCAATCGCATTCTCTACGGCCCTGAGCAGGAACAGTTCTATGTGGCCCTGAGCTCCAGCAATGCTGCGGGGGAGAGCGATCGCTATCTTGTTCTCTACGTTATCACGCGCGGCAACCGCAGTGTCTACGCCCAGTTGGATGTCCTCGAGCCTGTGCTCGCCGACATGCGGCCAGGTCCGGAGTCGCCGCAGGCGTTGCTCGAGCGTCTGCAGCAGGAGGGCAGCGTGATTGTGCGTGCAATCCGATTCGGGGAAGACGACGCGCTGGTGGAAGCCGAGGGGCTGGCGCTGGTATCGAGCGCCCTGGCACTGGCGCCAGAATTGCGCGTTCTGGTGGTCGGACATCTGCGTGAAAGCGGCTACGTGGATGCCTTGATCACGCGCACGCAGCGTCGTGCGCAAGCTGTTGTGGACATGCTGGAGCAGACGGGGATCGATTCGGCCAGGCTGCAGGCCAGAGGGGCGGGTCCGCTGGCACCGGTCTGTGCCCAGGTGCCTTGCTCGGACCGCATCGAGATCGTGCTCAGCGAATAGACCTATTTGCTGATGAGGGAAAGGAACTCGTTGCGCGTGCTCTGACTGTTGCGGAAGGCACCCAGCATGCAGGAGGTGGTCATGATGGAATTCTGCTTCTCCACGCCTCGCATCATCATGCACATGTGCTGGGCCTCGATGATGACACCTGCCCCGGTTGCGCCGGTCTTGGACACGATGGTCTCCGCGATTTCCTTGGTCAGATTCTCCTGAATCTGCAGACGACGCGCGAAGATGTCGACAATGCGGGCGATCTTGGACAGGCCAATCACCTTGCCGCGCGGAATATAGGCGACATGGCACTTGCCGATGAAGGGCAGCATGTGGTGTTCACACATCGAGTAGAGCTCGATGTTCTTGACGATGACCATCTCGTCGGAGTCCGAAGGAAACAGGGCATCGTTGATCACTTCGTCGATGTTCTGACGATAGCCTCGCATCAGGAAGTCCATCGCCTTGGCAGCGCGGCGCGGGGTGTCAGCCAATCCGGGACGCTGCAGATCCTCGCCTATGGCAGTGATGATGTCGCGATAGGCGCGTTCCATTGTGTCACTCATGTTCGCTTGCTGGTGTCCTGTCTGTGGCAGAGGCGCTTACCGTACGATACACCCCACGGCCGGGTAAAGTGATTTCTGGCCACCCTCTTGAGGACGATGATCTTGACTGCAATGCGCAGACTCTGCCTTGGCGAGCTGATCGATTCACTCGCCACACGCTTCGACGAGGCGGACTTGTTCTATGGACACGGCACCGACAACGCCTGGGACGAGGCTGTCTACCTGGCCTTCTGCGTGCTGCAGATTCCCTTTTCTGCCGACGAACAGATCATGCATCGGGCAGTCACGCCGCAGGAGCAGCAGCGTGTGGAACTGCTGGCGCAACGGCGGTTGCAGGAGCGGCTGCCGGTGGCGTATCTGGTCGGGGAGGCCTGGTTCGCAGGACTGCAATTCGCGGTCAATCCTCATGTGCTCATACCACGTTCCCCCATGGCTGAGCTGATCCAGCAAGGTTTTGCGACGCTGCTGCCCAGAACGCCCGAACGCATTCTGGATCTGTGCACAGGCAGTGGCTGCATTGGCATCGCCACGGCTCTGGCCTTCGAGCAGAGCAGGGTGGATCTTGCCGATGTTTCCCCGCAGGCCCTGGAGGTCGCCCGCATCAATGTGCATCGCCA
>JALREE010000261.1 GCA_023256835.1 Pseudomonadales bacterium
GGCGCTGCAGGCTCACGGGCACCACGTCCTCGTCTTCGTCATCTTCGTTGTCCTGCGCCGGCCGGGCGGCCAGTTCGGCGGCGCGCTGCAGCCCCGCCTGCAGGGTCTGCAGCGCCTGCCGCAGGTCCTCGCCACTCACCGCGCCTTGCTCCCGCCCGCTCATGCCCATCAGCCGCAACAGGGGCAGGGCATTGTCGCCCAGCATGATGAAGTGGCCCGCCACATCGCTGGTGAATCGAATCAGCATTAGTGCTCCTGTGTTTCAAAAAAGTTATCGTTAAAAAAATAACAATACATTTTGTACTTATTTTGAGCATCGCTTATCATGCCCGCCGTTCCTCAAAACAACCCGGCCTTTTCAGGAGTAGCCAAGTGTCCTTGATCAATTCCGTAGTGAAACCTTTCAATGCAACCGCCTTCCACAATGGTGCCTTTGTTCAGGTGTCCGACGCCACGCTGCGTGGCAAGTGGTCCGTGATTTTCTTCTACCCCGCTGACTTCACCTTCGTCTGCCCCACCGAGCTGGGCGACCTGGCCGACAATTATGCCGAGTTCCAGAAGCGTGGCGTGGAAATCTACAGCGTGTCCACCGACACCCATTTCACGCACAAGGCCTGGCACGACAGCTCCGACACCATCCGCAAGATCCAGTATCCGATGGTCGCTGACCCGACGGGCACGCTGAGCCGCAACTTCGGTGTGATGATCGAGGAAGCCGGTCTGGCCGAGCGTGGCACCTTCGTGGTGGACCCGGAAGGCCGCATCCAGATCGTCGAGATCACTGCCGGCGGCATCGGTCGCGACGCGGCGGAACTGCTGCGCAAGGTGAAGGCTGCCCAGTACGTGGCTGCGCACCCGGGCGAAGTCTGCCCCGCCAAGTGGAAGGAAGGCGAAGCCACCCTGGCCCCGTCTCTGGACCTGGTCGGCAAGATCTAAAGCTTGAAGCCTGTTGGAGCGGGCTTGCCCGCGAATGACTCGCCAGTGCGAGCCCCATTCGCGCACAAGGCCGCTCCGGCAACACCGCGCGTGCCAATTGTTTGTCCCCCCGATTTTCACAGTGTCTCGAAGGAATTCCGTCATGCTTGAACCCACGCTGAGAAGCCAATTGCAGACTTATCTGGAACGTGTCACCCAGCCCTTCGACATCGTCGCCTCGCTGGACGATGGCGCCAAGTCGGCCGAGCTGTGGGAGCTGCTGACGGAGATCGCCGGGCTCACGGACAAGATCACCTTGCGCAGCGATGGCACCGACGCACGCGTGCCCTCGTTCAGCATCAATCGCAAGCAGGGCGATGTCAGCCTGCGCTTCGCCGGCATTCCGCTGGGTCACGAGTTCACCTCGCTGGTACTGGCGCTGCTGCAAGTGGGCGGGCATCCGCCGCGCGTGACTGCCGAGGTGATCGAGCAGATACGCCAGATCGAAGGCGAGTTCCGCTTTGAAACCTATTTCTCGCTGTCCTGCCAGAACTGCCCCGATGTGGTGCAGGCGCTGAACCTGATGGCGGTGCTCAACCCCGGCATTCACCATGTGGCGATTGATGGGGCGCTGTTCCAGTCCGAGGTCGATGAGCGCCAGGTGATGTCGGTGCCCTCGGTGTATCTGAACGGCAAGTTGTTCGCGTCCGGCCGCATGGGCGTGGAAGAGATTCTGGCGAAAATCGACACCGGTGCCGCGTTCCGCGAGGCCGAGAAGATCAACGCCCGGGCGCCCTTCGATGTGCTGGTGGTGGGCGGCGGCCCGGCCGGTGCTGCAGGTGCTATCTATGCTGCCCGCAAGGGCATCCGCACCGGTGTGGCGGCCGAGCGTTTCGGTGGCCAGGTGCTGGACACCCTAGGCATCGCGAACTTCATCTCGGTGAAGGAAACCGAAGGCCCGAAACTGGCCCGCGCGCTGGAAGAGCACGTGCGCGAGTACGAGGTCGACATCATGAACCTGCAGCGCGCCAGCCAGCTGATCCCGGCCGGCGAAGACGGCCTGCACC
>JALREE010000331.1 GCA_023256835.1 Pseudomonadales bacterium
CCCTTCCTCTACATGGTGATCATCGTGTTCTCGGTGATCCCGGACGGCTTCAGCATCTTCGCGCGGATCATGATCCTGCTCAGTGTGATGGTGCTGTTCTCGTGGACATCCATGACCTATTACATGCGCACCGAGACCTACAAGGAGAAGTCCCGCGACTACGTGGCCGCGGCCCGTGTGCTGGGCGCCTCCAACACCCGCATCGTGTTCCGCCACATCCTGCCGAACGTGCTCTCCACGCTGGTGACTTTCATGCCCTTCACCATCGTGGCGGCCATTTCGGCCATCACGGCGCTGGACTTCCTCGGCTTCGGCCTGCCGCCGCCCACCCCGAGCCTGGGGGAGCTGCTCAAGCAGGGCACGCAGACGCTGCGCACAGCCCCCTGGATCGTGATGTCGGCATTCGGGACGCTCGTGGTGCTGCTTACCCTGGTCACCTTCGTGGGAGAAGCCATTCGCGAGTCCTTCGATCCACGCAAATTCACCCTTTACAAATAGACATCCGGCTTCGGGAGATCGTCGCATGAAGACACGACATGCTTGGAACACGCTGCTGCTGACGGCAGTGGCTCTGCTGCTGGGCGCCTGTGGAGGCGGCACCGAGGAACAGGCGGACTCCGGCCTGGACAACACGCAGGAAGTGCTGGATTTCTATGCCTCGCGCCCGGACCTGTTCACCTTCGCCACGCCCGCCGATCTGCCGGCCGATCTGGTGTGGGAAACCGGCATGGACGAGCCCGAGATCGGCTCGCCCGAGGCGAAGAAGGGCGGCACCTATTACGAATCCATCGAGGACTTCCCGCCCACGCTGCGCTTCACCGGGCCGGACTCCAACTTCTCGTCCCGCTCCTGGATCAGCGGTTTCTACCGCATGCCCTGGGTGGTGCCGCACCCGAACACGCGCAACTACATTCCGGGCATCGCCGAGGCCTGGGCCATCGATCAGCCGAACAAGAAGGTGTACATCCGCATCAACCCGGCGGCGCGCTGGACGGACGACGAACCCATCACCTCCGACGACGCGCTGTTCGCGTTCTTCTTCTACCTGTCCGAGTACATCCAGGCGCCGTTCTCGAACAATCATTACAGCAACGAATACACCAACATCACCAAGTACGACGACTACACCTTCTCGGTGACCATGACCAATGCCAAGCCGGACATGGCCGAGTACGCACTGTTCCTGGCGCCGGTGCCCCAGCATTTCTACAAGGAGCTGGGCACGGATTACCCCGAGCGCTACCAGTGGCGCTACGAACCTCACGCCGGGGCCTACTACATCGATGATCAGAACATCGACATGGGCGTGCGCATCGTGCTCGAGCGCAAGCAGAACTGGTGGGCGAAGGACATGAAGTACTGGCGCTATCTGTTCAATCCGGATCGCATCAATCTGTCGGTGATCCGCGATGCGTCCAATCGCTACGAGGCCTTCCGGCGCGGCGACGTGGACATGATGCGCGTGGCCACAGCCGAGATGTGGTACGACAATCTGCCCGACTCGGACCCGGACATCGCCAGCGGCTATATTCACAAATCCACGTTCTACAATGGCGGCCCGCGCAGCAACTGGGGGTTGTGGATGAATTCGTCGCGGCATCTGCTGGACAACCAGGACGTGCGGCTGGGCATTCAGTACGCCGCCAACTGGCAGCTGGTGATCGACAACTACTTCCGTGGTGACATGGAGCGTCTGCGCACGCAGAACGACGGCTATCCCGAGTTCACCAATCCGGACATCGTGGCGCGTCCCTTCGACATCGCCTTGGCCGAACAGCATTTCGCGGCCGCCGGTTTCACCCAGCGCGGCCCGGACGGCATCCTCGTGAACGAGGCCGGCGAGCGCCTGGCTTTCACGCTGAGCACGCATTACGACCGTTTCGCGGATGTGTTCACCATCCTGAAGGAAGAGGCCATCAAGGCCGGGCTGGAGCTGCGCATCGAGATCCTCGACGGCGCCGCCGGCTTCCGCAAGGCGCAGGAAAAGCAGCACGACATCTACTTCGTGAGCTTCGCGCCCGCGCTGTCCATGTACCCGGACTACTGGCAGTACTTCCATTCCGACAATGCCTACGACGATGCCTTCCTCGACGATGGCAGCGTGAACCCGGCGCGGGTGGTCAAGCCGCAGACCAACAACCTGCAGATCGTGGCCGACTACGAACTGGACCAGTGGATCGAGGAGTACGACGACTCCGAGGACAAGCAGCGCATGATCGAGCTGTCGCACCTGATCCAGCAGCGCCATCACGAGTATGCGTCGTTCTCGCCGGGCTTCGTCGAGACCTTCTACCGCACGGCCTACTGGCGCTGGGTACGCTGGCCGGAGGGCTTCAACTTCCGCTACACCAGCACGCCCCAGGAGATGTTCGCGCACTGGATCGACGAGGACATGAAGGCGCAGACCCAGGAAGCGCGGCGAGCCGGCACGCCCTTCGAGCCGGTGATCGAAGTCTATGACCAGTACCAGGGCCTGCAATGAGCGGATGGCACGCCCTGACATCCGTGCAGCGTTTGCGCCGGGCCCTGCTGCTCGGCGCGGCGTTGCTGCTCGCGGCCTGCGGGGGCGAGTCGACGCCTGACGGCGCGGGCACGGCGCCTGCCGCCACGGCCGACATCAGCGCCGACGTGCAGGCCTGGTATGCCGCGCGCCCCGAGCTGATCTCGTTCAGGACACCGGCCGACATCCCTGCTGATCTGGTCTGGGAAGACGGCATGGACCTGCCGGACATCGGCTCGCCCGAGGCCACCAAGGGCGGCACGCAGTACGAGTACATGCCCGACTTCCCGGCGACGCTGCGCGTGAACGGCCCGGATGCCTCGGGCGAATTCCGCCGCTGGATCCTGGACTACACGGCACTGTCGCTGGCGCACCGCCACCCCAATGAATTCGAGTTCTACCCGGCCATCGCCACCCAGTGGGCGGTGGATTTCCCGAGCAAGACGGTCTATGTGCGCCTGAACCCGGCCGCCCGCTTCACCGACGGCGAGCCCATCACGGCCGACGACTTCCTGTTCATGTTCTATTTCTATCTGTCCGAGCACATCAACGACCCGTGGTCGGCGAACTGGTACTCGACGCAGTACACCAACATCAGCAAGTACGACGAGCACACGATCTCCATCAGCATGGTGGAGGCCAAGCCGGACATGGCCGCACTCGCTCTCAGCCTCGCGCCCGTGCCCGAGCACTTCTTCCAGGAGCTGGGCCCTGACTTCACCGAGCGCTATCAGTGGCGCTTCGTGCCCCACGCCGGCGCCTACGAGATCCGGGCCGAGAACATCGATATGGGCGTGAACATCGTGATGACGCGCGTCGAGGACTGGTGGGCGAAGGACCTGAAGTTCTTCCGCAACCGCTTCAACATGGACCGCATCAGTTTCAGCGTGATCCGTGACACGGCGAATCAGTTCGAGGCCTTCCGCCGCGGTGACATCGATCAGTTCAAGATTCGCACAGCCGACTACTGGTACGAGAACCTGCCTGACACCGACCCGGACGTGGCCGCCGGCTATATTCACAAATCGACGTTCTACAACGACGGCCCGCGCGCGCCATGGGGCCTCTGGATCAACACCTCGCGCCCGCATCTGGACAATCTGGACGTGCGTCTAGGCATCCAGTACGCCGCCAACTTCGCGCTGGTGATCGAGCGCTATTTCCGCGGTGACTTCACGCGGCTGGATTCCGCCCAACAGGGCTATGGCGAGTTCACCAATCCGGCGGTGAAGGCGCGGCCCTATGACATCGCGCTGGCGCGGGAGCATTTCGCCAAGGCCGGCTTCGAGCGCAGCGGGCCCGACGGCATCCTGGTGAATGCGGCGGGCGAGCGGCTCTCGTTCACGCTGTCGACGCACTACGAGCGCTATCGGGACGTGTTCACCATCCTGCGCGAGGAAGCGGCCAAGGCCGGCCTGGAGCTGCGGCTGGAGATGCTCGATGTGGCCGCGGGTTCGCGCAAGGCCCAGGAAAAGCAGCACGACATGTACTTCATCGCCTTCAACTACGGCCTGGAGATGTACCCGCGCTACTGGGATTCCTACCACTCCGACAATGCCTATGACGACGCCTTCCTCGCGTATGGCAGCGTGAACCC
>JALREE010000336.1 GCA_023256835.1 Pseudomonadales bacterium
GCATTCGTGAAAGCTCCATCACAACTCAAGCCAACTCCAACTCAGCCATCGCTGCGGTCGATACTGCCATCGCGACGGTCAACACAGGCCGTTCCGAGATGGGTGCCACCATCAACCGCCTGCGTTATGCCGCTGACAACCTCGCCAGCGTGTCGGCTAATGCCACGGAATCCCGCGGCCGTATTCTGGATGCCGACTACGCCAAGGAAACCACCGAGCTGGCCCGTACCCAGATCATCGCGCAGGCAGGCACGGCGATGCTGGCACAGGCCAACCAGGTGAAGCAGACAGTGCTGTCCCTGCTCAAGTAAGCACTTAGAGCGTTCAGGTCCGCCCGCGCAGCGTCGGCTTGCGCGGGCTCCTGCCGCCTCTTGATGACCCGAGGTCATGATGATGACAACGATTGATACCTTCGCGCCCGCCCAGATCCCGGCGGCGAAGCCGGTCGAGAGCGTGGCGCCCAGGCCCGCGCCTGCAGTCGATGCGGTAATGAAGACAATCCGGGATGTCTCCGCTCAGACGCAGCAGGTCAATGCGCAGATTGCCGAACAGCGCAATGCCGCGGCCGAGCAGATGGAAAAAATGAAGGCTCGACTCGACGAGGCCATCCGGACCCTCAACGAGTCCATCGACATGAATCCGAACAACCTGCAGTTCTCGGTGGATGCCGTGTCGAAGAAGATCATGGTGGTGGTGACCGATCAGGTGACCGGCGAAACGGTACGACAAGTGCCCGCCGAGGCCCTGCTGCGCGTCGCGCACAATATCGAAGCCATGAAAGGCATCCTGTTCGACAAGGTTCTCTGAGCGCGCAGCAGGGAACCTTGTGGTTCTTTGCCGTCCTCCGCCCTCCTGCAGACGCCTCTCCGGCGGCCCGCTTCTGTTCTCCCGGCAAGTATGCTAGGGTCGCGCCACCCGACCCCACAGGCCAATTATTGAGCAAAAATGACCAAGGCGACTGTGTTTTTTGGCAACAGCGAGGCGATGCGTTCGCTGCAAAAACTGCTCGCAACATGTGCTGTAAGCGACGCCTCGGTCTTGCTCACGGGCGAAACCGGGTCCGGCAAGGAAGTGATGTCCCGCGCCCTGCACGACCAGTCGCCCCGCCGTACTGCCCCGTTTGTCCCCATCAATTGTGCCGCCATCCCAGCGGCGCTGCTGGAAAGTGAACTCTTCGGCTACACCAAGGGTGCCTTCACCGGGGCGATGAGTGATCGCAGCGGCCGTATCGAGATGGCCAACGGTGGCACCTTGTTCCTAGACGAAATCGGGGACATGCCGCTGGAGCTGCAGGCAAAACTGCTCCGGGTGCTGGAAGAGCGCGTGGTCGAGCCTCTGGGCAGCGGGATGACCCGCGAGATCAATGTCAGGGTCGTTGCCGCCACCCACCGCGACTTGAATGCCCTGGTGCGCGATGGTGCGTTTCGCGAGGACCTGTACTTTCGATTGAATGTTCTTCCCTTGCGCATTCCCCCCGTGCGCGAGCGCTCGGGCGACATTCTCTCCTTGTGCCAGTGGTTCGCTGTCAAGCACGCGCGCGCGCAGTCGCCAATTCACTTCACCCGCCGCTCTGCGCAGTGGCTGGAGGCCTATTCCTGGCCCGGCAATGTCCGGGAAATTTCCAATCTGATGATGCGCTTCAGCGTGATTTACGCGGCGCAGATCATCGACCTGAGTCGGGTGCCTGCGGAGCTGCTGCCACCGGGCCTCTGGGAGGTGGTGCAGCGCGACTGCCCCGACGGGGCTGACAAGACCGAGGCGCGCGACGAGGCGCAAGGCCCTTGGAAGGAGCAGCCTCAGGAGGCGGGAAGCCTGTCGCTCCAGGGCGGTGCCGAAGCGCTGGCCGATCCAATCAGCCCCCGTTCGATCGAGCAGATCCTGAGGCTTTCCCATTCCGTCAGTTCCCTGCCCAGTGAGGGCGTGCCAGCCCGCAAACTGATGGCCGATATCGAGATTCAGCTGATCAAGGCAGCACTGACACAGGCTGAAGGCAGCGTGAGCAAGGCGGCCCAGCTGCTGCATCTGCAACGCACCACTCTGATCCAGAAGATCTCTCGCTACAATCTCAATACTTCCTCCCTGTAGGCGCCCCGGCGGCTCGCCAAATTTCTGACATGGCCTCTAAAACCTGTCAAAAAATGTACAACTCTATTTTATTTATCATTTAAAACAATAACTTGAAAAGCTGGCCTGCTTATTGCTAATTGTCGTCCGCACCTCCATGAATCACCCGATGAGTGTAACGATGATGACGCAGGCCACCACCCGAACGCAGCCCTTCGTATTTGTTGACCCCCAGAGCGCGCAGATCTTTGCGCTGGCGTGCCGGGTGGCTGCATCGAGCATTCCCGTCCTGATTGCCGGGCCAACCGGTTCTGGCAAGGAGATCCTCGCCCGCGTGGTGCATGAGGCCTCACCCCAGGCCGATGGCCCTTTCATTGCCGTGAACTGTGCCGCCATCCCGGCGACACTGGCCGAGAGCTTGTTTTTCGGGCATGAAAAAGGCGCCTTTACCGGGGCCAACAACAGCGCCGCAGGCTATTTCGAGCAGGCGCAGAACGGCACGATCTTCCTTGACGAAATCGGAGAGATGCCGCTGGAGCTGCAACCCAAGATCCTGCGAGCCTTGCAGGAGCGCAAGATCACGCGGCTGGGCGGCACTCGTGAAATACCCGTGAACGTGCGCGTCCTGGCCGCCACCAACGTGGACCTGCTCGAACACACGCGGCGGCAGAAGTTCCGCGAAGACCTTTACTACCGGCTCAGTGCCTTCAAGTTCAACATGCCGGCACTGGCTGCGCGCAAACTCGACATTCAGCCTCTGGCCTATCTGATGCTGCAGAAGTACAGCATGCCGGGAGGCGCAACAGACATTGCCCCCTGTGCTCTGGAAAAACTGCTGGCCCATGCCTGGCCGGGCAATATACGCGAATTGGAAAACGTGATGGCACGGGCCACGATTCTGACGCAGACCCCAACCATCGTGGCAGCCGACATCCTGTTTGACGAGCCGGCAGCCCCCGCTGCGCCGCCCGAGGCTGCGCAGGCGCATCAGCCCGCGGGTGCAGAGTCAGATCACATGGCACCAGCCGGCGAAGGCAATTTGCAGGCAACGATCCAGCACGCCGAACGGCGCAAGATTCTGGCAGCGCTGCACACGTCGAGCTCGCGTGCCGATGCGGCCAAGCGGCTTGGCATCAGCCAGCGCACGCTGCGGCACAAACTGCAGACTTTCCGCTCCGAGGGCCATCGCGTCCCGGATGCCTATGCGCGCTGAGGGCTTGAGTCATGGCAATCACTCCTACCCCGGATGCACAGTACCTGCTCTCGCAGATTCAGCGCTATCAGAGCGCGATCCAGCAGACACGTCTGCAGGGCGGTGCCACGGTGTCGATTACTCCGACTCCCGTGGAAGGCCGCAATTTTGCCAGTACGATTTCCGACGCAGTGGCGCGCACCCTGCAGGAGGTCAACGCCACTCAGCAGGCCTCCCAGACAATGATGACCCGCTTCGAATCCGGCGAGAACGTTCCGCTGACCGATGTGGTGCTGGCCATGCAGAAATCCTCGCTGGCCTTTGAAGCCACCCTGCAGGTGCGCAAC
>JALREE010000342.1 GCA_023256835.1 Pseudomonadales bacterium
CGGGCAGAACTCCCGGCAGAAGTTCAACCCGCTCGTGCGCCTCGACTCCGTCAACGGCAAGCCGGTTGAAGAGGCCAGGAAGCGGCCGGAGTTCACCAAGCTCACGCCGCTCTACCCGAACCAGCGGCTGCGCCTGGAGACCAGCAGCGACAAGCTGACGACCCGCGTGATCGACCTGATCATGCCGATCGGCAAGGGCCAACGGGCGCTCATCGTGTCACCGCCCAAGGCCGGCAAGACCTTCATCCTGCAGAACATCGCCCAGTCCATCGCCAAGAACAATCCCGAGTGTCGCCTGATCGTGCTGCTCATCGACGAGCGTCCTGAAGAAGTGACGGAAATGCAGCGTTCCGTGCGCGGCGAAGTGGTGGCCAGTACCTTCGACGAACCGCCCGCCCGCCATGTGCAGGTAGCGGAGATGGTGATCGAGAAAGCCAAGCGCCTGGTCGAACACAAGGAAGACGTGGTGATTCTGCTCGACTCCATCACGCGTCTGGCTCGCGCCTACAACACCATCGTCCCGTCCTCCGGCAAGGTGCTGACAGGCGGTGTGGATGCCCACGCACTGGAGCGTCCGAAGCGCTTCTTCGGTGCAGCGCGCAACCTGGAGGAAGGCGGCAGCCTCACCATCATCGCCACGGCGCTGGTGGAAACCGGCTCCAAGATGGACGAGGTGATCTACGAGGAATTCAAGGGCACCGGCAACATGGAACTGCACCTTGACCGCAAGATCGCCGAAAAGCGCGTCTACCCGGCCATCAATGTGCGTCGTTCCGGCACGCGCCGCGAAGAGCTGCTGACCACCGAGGAAGAACTGCAGCGCATGTGGATCCTGCGCAAGATCCTCAGCTCAATGGAAGACGTGCAGGCCACCGAATTCATTCTGGACAAGTTGAAGGACACGAAGACCAATGACGAGTTCTTCAATTCGATGAAGCGCAAGTAATCCGTTCTCCCGCTCCTGCGTAACCGTGGGAGCGAGCTTGTTCGGGCTTTCCTGTGGGAGCGAGCTCGCTCGCGATCATCGCTTCCCGCGCCTACTTCCTGCTGAAGACGGACACACGCCATGCCATGCAAGGATCTTCGTGAATTCATCGCCCTGCTCGAACAAGAGGGCGATCTGGTCAGGATCCGCCAGGAAGTCGATCCGAATCTGGAAATCACGGAAATCTGCGACCGCGCGCTGCGCGCCGGTGGCCCTGCCCTGCTGTTCGAGAACCCGCGCAATTCTTCCATCCCCCTGCTGGGCAATCTGTTTGGTCACCCGCGCCGTGTGGCCCTGGCCATGGGACAGAAGGACCTGCAGGGTTTGCGAGATGTCGGGCACCTTCTTGCGTTTCTGAAGGAGCCCGTCCCGCCCAAGGGCTGGAAGGAGCTGTGGCAGAACCTGCCCGCTTATCGACAGGTCTTGAACATCGCACCGGATCTGAAGAAGACGGCGCCTTGCCGTGATGTGATCATCGACGAGCCCGACATCGACCTCGCCATGCTGCCAGTGCAGACTTGCTGGCCCGGGGACGTCGGGCCCCTTGTCACCTGGCCGCTCGTCATCACGCGCGGACCAGAGAAAGATCGCCAGAACCTCGGCATCTATCGCATGCAGGTGATCGGCCGCAACAAGCTCATCATGCGCTGGCTCTCGCATCGCGGCGGCGCGCTGGATTTCCGCGACTGGCAACTCAAGCACCCGGGCGAAGCCTTTCCCGTGGCCATCGCCATCGGTGCCGATCCCGCCACCATCCTGGCCACCGTGACGCCCATTCCCGATACGCTTTCGGAATACGCCTTCGCCGGCCTGCTGCGCGGGCAGAAAACAGAAGTGCTCAATTGCCTCACCAGCAATCTGCAGGTCCCTGCGAGCGCGGAGTTCGTGCTCGAGGGCGTGATCGAGCCGGGCGAGATGGCGGAAGAAGGACCGTTCGGCGATCACACCGGTTACTACAACGAGGTCGAGCGCTTTCCTGTCTTCACGGTCAAGAAACTCACCCATCGCAAGGACCCGATCTATCACAGCACCTATACGGGCCGTCCGCCCGATGAACCGGCCATGCTGGGCGTGGCGCTGAACGAGGTCTTCATTCCGCTCATTCAGAAACAGTACCCGGAGATCGTGGATTTCTACCTGCCGCCTGAAGGTTGCTCGTACCGCATGGCCGTGATCAGCATCCGCAAGCAGTACCCGGGCCACGCCAAGCGCATCATGATGGGCGCCTGGTCCTTCCTGCGCCAGTTCATGTACACCAAGTTCGTGATCATTGTGGACGAAGACGTGAATGTGCGGGACTGGAACGATGTGATCTGGGCCATGACCACGCGCATGGACCCGGCACGCGACACGGTGCTCATCGAGAACACCCCCATCGACTATCTCGACTTCGCCTCGCCGGTGTCGGGACTCGGTTCCAAGATGGGCATGGACGCCACCAGCAAGTGGCCGGCGGAAACCACCCGCGAATGG
>JALREE010000027.1 GCA_023256835.1 Pseudomonadales bacterium
TCAGTCACATCCTGCACGGCGACATGCGCCTGAACATCCGGCTCATCGGCGTGCTGCACGGCATCCTGGTGCTGGGCATCATGGGCGAATACCTGCTGCGCTCCACCCGTCACAGCCGTCGGCGCTCCTAGGACAGCGGCAATATCGCCGTGGTGGGGCTGGCGCTGCTGGTGATCGGCTATGCGGGCACCTTCTTCGGCAATCTGATCAAGGCGGCGGTGAGTCGCCAGCGCGAGTTTCTGGCGGATGCCTCGGCGGTGCAGTACACCCGCAATCCGGCCGGCATCGCCGGGGCGCTCAAGCGCATCGGCGGCAGCGCGGCCGGTTCTCAGCTCGACAATCCGGCGGCTGCCGAGATCAGTCATGCCCTGTTCAGCGAGGGCCTGACGCGGCGCTTCAGCGGTCTGTTCGCCACGCACCCGCCGCTGGGGGAACGCATCCGTCGCATCGAGCCGGACTGGGACGGGCGCTTCGAGCTGCCGCCGGCCGCAGCGCCGCATGCCGCGGAAGTCTCCCCGGTCGCCACCGTGGCAGCGGGATCGGAAACAACGGAGGCAGCGCCCGAGGCGGGGCAGGCGGCCGCTTTGTCGGCGCTGGCCGTGAGTGCCGCCTTGCTGGCCCAGGCCGGCAATCCGCGCGAAGCCGATGTGCAGCAGGCGCGTGAGCTGCTTGCCAGCCTGCCACCCGCGCTGGTGCTGGCGGCGCATCAGCCGGCCAGTGCCAGTGCCCTGGTATGTCTGCTGTTGCTGGACTCGCGGCCGGAGCAGGCGGCGCAGCAACAGGCGCTGATTGCCGACAAGGCGGATCCTGCCGTGGTGCGGGCGCTGCACAGCTTGCTGGCCGCCGCCGGCGCCATCCAGCCCCAGACACGACTGCCCTTGCTGAGCCTCGCGCTGCCGGCCCTGCGCCAGCTCAGTCCGGCCCAGTATGCCGGTCTGCGGGCGGTGCTGCTGGCCCTGATCCAGAGTGACGGTCGCATCAGCCTGTGGGAGTGGGTGCTGCAGCGGGTGCTGTTGCAGCAGCTGGATGGGGTGTTCACGCCGCGCAACCGCCTGCATCACAATGCGCACCACAGTCTGCAGCAGTTGCAGAAAGAGGGGGTGTTGCTGCTGGGCTTCGTCCTGCGAGTCGGCGCTGCTCGTGGACAGGACGCACCGGCACATGCCGACACGCCGGGCTGGCAGGCACAGGCGCAAGGCGTGTTCGACGAGGTGCTGGCCGGGCTCGGGCTGCCGCCCGCGCCTCTGCCGCCCCAGGAAGCGTTGCGCCTGCCGCAGGTCAATGCGGCGCTGGATGCCCTGCAGGCGCTCAAGCCGCTGCAGAAGCCCGCCTTCCTGAAGGCCTGCGCCGCGCTGATCATGGCGGATGGCGAGGCTGCCGTGGCGGAACTGGAACTCTTCCGTGCCCTGGCCGCCGCCCTGGATTGCCCGCTTCCCCCCCTGCCTGCCACACTGTCGCCCGCCGCCTGATGCGCCTTCCGGAGCCCCCGCCATGAACTCCCCGCTGTCCCTTCGACTTGCCGCCTGGCTGCAGGCGCGCGGCATCCACTACGGCTGGGTGGTGGCCGCCACCACGTTCCTGACCATGCTGGCCACGGCCGCCGCCATGGGCTCGGCCGGCATCATGATCGCGCCACTGCAGGCCGAGTTTGGTTGGACCACGGAACAGGTCTCCAGCGCCATCGCCATCCGGCTGGTGCTGTTCGGCCTGTTCGGCCCCTTCGCCGCGGCCTTCATGAACCACTTCGGCGTGCGTGCGGTGGTGGCCTTCGCGCTGGGCCTGATCTGCAGCGGCCTGCTGCTGTCCTTCCTGATGACGCAGCTATGGCAGCTGCTGCTGCTCTGGGGCGTGGTGGTGGGCATCGGCACGGGCATGACCGCCCTGGTGCTGGGGGCGACCGTGGCGACGCGCTGGTTCAATCAGCGGCGCGGGCTGGTGATGGGGCTGATGACGGCGAGCACTGCCACCGGGCAGATGGTGTTCCAGCCCCTGCTGGCGGCGCTCACCGAGGCGAGTGGCTGGCGCGCCGCCATCGGCCTGATCGTGATGTTCATGCTGGGCATCATGGCCTTGATCCTGCTGCTGATGCGGGATCACCCTGCCGCCGTGGGCCTGCCGCTCTATGGCGATGCGGAGGTTTCACCCGAGCCGCCGCGCAGCACGCGTTTCACGGCCCTGGCCATGGCGCCGCTGCAGAATCTGCGCGAGGTCTCCCGCACTGGCACGTTCTGGGTACTGTTCCTGAGTTTCTACGTGTGCGGCTTCAGCACCAATGGCCTGATCCACACCCACTGGGTGCCGATGAACCATGACTTCGGCATCGCGGCGCTGAGCGCGGCGGCCATGCTGGCGGTGATCGGGGGCTTCGATTTCGTGGGCACCATCCTCTCGGGCTGGCTGTCCGATCGCTACGACAACCGCTGGCTGCTGTTCTGGTTCTACGGCCTGCGCGGGGTGTCGCTGATCTTCCTGTCATTCTCGGGCTTTGCGCCCATGGCCCTGCTGGTGTTCGCGGTGTTCTACGGGCTGGACTGGGTGGCGACCGTGCCGCCCACGGTGAAGCTGACCGCCGCGCGCTACGGTGCGGCGACGGCCAGCATGACCTTCGGCTGGATCTTTGCGGGGCATCAGATTGGTGCCGCCTCCGCCGCGTGGATCGCGGGGGTGCTGCGCACCGATCTGCAGACCTACATGCCGGCCCTGCAGCTGGCCGGCGCGCTGTGCATGATGGCGGCGCTGGTGGTGCTGCTGGTGCGGCGCGAGGCGCCGCCGCTTCAGGCCAGGGCGGGGTAGTCCGTGTAACCGGTGCTGCCCTCGGCGTAGATGGTGGCCGGGTTCAGCGGGTTGAGCTCGGCCTGCTTGCGCAGACGCGGCACCAGGTCGGGGTTGGCGATGTACCAGCGACCGAAGGCCACGGCGTCGCCCACGCCTTCGTTGATCAACTGCTGTGCCTGTTCCACCGTCATCTGTTCATTCACGATCACCGGCCCGCCGAAGGCCATCTTCAGCGCCGGGGTGATAGCCGGGGCGTTGAAGTGCTCGCGGGTGCACAGGAAGGCGATGCCGCGCTTGCCCAGTTCGGCGGCCACATAGGAGAACGTTGCCAGCGGGTCGGCGTCGCCCATGTCATGCCCGTCGCCGCGCGGCGCCAGGTGCATGCCCACGCGGTCGGCGCCCCAGACGGAGATCACCGCGTCGGTGACTTCGAGCATCAGGCGGGCGCGATTCTCCACGCTGCCGCCGTAGTCATCGGTGCGCTGATTGGTGCTGCTCTGCAGGAACTGATCCAGCAGATAGCCGTTCGCCCCATGAATCTCCACGCCGTCGAAACCGGCCTTCTTCGCGTTCTCGGCGCCCTTGCGATAGGCCTCCACCACGCCGGGCAGTTCGTCCCTGCGCAGCGCGCGGGGAGTCTCGTAAGCGGTTTCCGGGCGCACCAGGCTGACATGGCCCTTGGCCGCGATGGCGCTGGCGGACACCGGCGGTTCGCCGTCCAGGTACATGGAATGGGAGATGCGGCCGACATGCCACAGCTGCAGCACGATCTTGCCGCCGGCCTTGTGCACGGCGTCCGTCACCTGCTTCCAGCCTTCCACCTGGGCGTCGTTCCAGATGCCGGGGGTGTTGGGATAGCCCACGCCCTGGGGCGTGACGGAAGTGGCTTCGCTGATGATCAGGCCGGCATTGGCGCGCTGGCGGTAATACTCGGCCATCAGCGCATTGGGCACGCGGCCTGCACTGGCACGGCAGCGCGTGAGCGGCGCCATGATGATGCGATTGGGCAGCGCAAGAGCGCCGAGTTGCATGGGGTCGAATAGGGTTTTCAAGACGGGATCCTCAGAATGTGGGGGATGAGCGGTTGGCGCCTGGCGCTGCCGCAGACGTGCGGGCAGCGGACGCACAATTCAAGGCTGCTGACTTGTCAGAAGACTTCCGGGCCGGCACTCTCCCGGTATATTCGTGGCACCACCTATCCAACAAGAACGCACAGGGAAGGACACCACCATGACGCGACACCTCATTCTCGTGGGCACCCGCAAGGGCGCCTGGACTCTCACCGGCGATGCCCAGCGTCGCCACTGGCAGATCAGCGGCCCACAGCATCTGGGCGCCGTCATCAGTCATTACGTGGCTGACCCGCGCCGGCCCGGCAGGCTGCGCATGTCAGTCGGCAGCGGGCATCTCGGGCCCTCTGTCTTTCTTTCGGAAGACGCTGGTGCCACCTGGGTCGAGGCGCAGATGCCACCGGCCTTCTCGCCCGCACCCGATGGCACGGCGCGCAGCGTGGATCACGTGTTCTGGCTGACGCCGGGGCATGCCAGCACACCCCATGTCTGGTATGCCGGCACCTCGCCCCAGGGGCTGTTCAAGTCCGTCGACGGCGGCAACACCTGGCGGGAAGTGCTCGGCTTCAATCATCACCCGGACTTCCTGCAGTGGCGGGGCGGCGACAAGGACGGCACGCCCGATGGCGCCAAGCTGCATTGCGTCATTGTCGACCACGCGGACAAGAACCATCTGCTGCTGGGCATGTCCGGCGGTGGCATCTTCGAGAGCCACGACGAAGGTGCCAGCTGGCACCCCTTGAACCAGGGCGTGGCCATGGACTTCTATCCGCCCAAGGACGACGGCAGCGAATACGCCTTCGGTCACGACCCTCACTGCGTGGTGATGCACCCGGTGCACGCCAACCGCCTGTACCACCAGAATCACTGCGGGCTCTATGCGCTCGATCGCGCCCAGGGCGAGCGCTGGGCCCGCATCGGGGACAATCTGCCCCGCGAGGTCGGCGACATCGGCTTTCCCATCGTGGGGCACCCGCGCGATCCGGATACCTTCTGGGTGTTCCCCATGGATGGTTCGGGGCAGTGGCCTCGCACGGCCCCAGGGGGCAAGCCCGCGGTATGGTGTTCCCGCGACGGCGGCAATAGCTTCGTGAAGCAGAACACCGGTTTCCCGCAGGAACAGGCGTGGTGGACGGTCAAGCGCCAGTGCATGGCGGTGGACGATGCCGAGCAGGTGGGGGTGTACCTGGGCACCACCAACGGTCAGCTCTGGGCCAGTTTCGACGAAGGCGCCAGCTGGCAGGGCCTCGCGATGGACCTGCCGCAGATCTACTCGGTGGAGGTGGTGAGGCTGCCATGATCCGGGTGTTTCTGCCGACACAGCTGGACGAGTACACCGGCGGCGAGCGGGAACTGCTGCTGGACCTGCCGGCGCCCGATGCGGCTGCAGTGACGCTGGCCGAGGTCATCGCGGCGGTGGATGCGCGTTATCGTGGCGCGGGCTTCAGGCTGGTGGACGAGCAAGGCAATATCCGCCGCCATATCGCGATGTTTGTAGGGGAAACGATGGTGCGCAGTCTGGCCGCGCAAGTGCCGGACGGGGGGCGTGTGCAGATCGTCGGGGCACTGAGCGGGGGGTGACTCCGGCTCAGGCCCCGGTGCTGCTTACATCGGCTTGATGGAGACGTTGCGGAAACGCACCACGCCGCGCGCCCACTGCAGGGCGATCGGGCCGCTGGCGAACTGGCCGTCCATCGCGTGCACCGTCTGCACGCCATTGAGCACCACGGTCATGTGCTCGCCATCCATGGTGATCTGATAGGTGTTCCACTTCCCTCCCGCCTTGGGGAAGGGCTCGGCCACCGGCGCGATGTGCACGATGCCGCCCGTGCCGAAGGTCAGGTCGGGGCGCTGGTCGAAGATGTTGGCTTCATAGCAGCTGCGGTCGGTGATGGCCGCCGGGTCCTGGCAGCGCATGTAGACGCCGCTGTTGGCGTCTTCGCTCACGTAGAACTCCACCGTCAGCAGGAAGTTGGAGTAGGACTCCTTGGTCAGCAGGAAGGACGCCCCTGAGCCCTCGGTGGCCTGGATCGTGCCGTCGGTGGCGCTCCAGTTGGCATCGCCCACCACGGTGAAATTGTCCATGCCGTTCGCGCCGTCGATCAGGCGCACCCAGCCCTCGTCGGCAGACTGTGCCTGTGCTCCCAGACTGCCAAGACTCAGAATTCCCGCCAGCAGCGGCGCTGCCATGTGCATGTGCTTTTTCATTGCTTGCTCCCGAAGGTTGAGGGCCCGCTTCAGGCGGAAACGGGCTCGACGATGTTCACGACCGGAATGGCCTGCTTCGCCTTGCGACGACGCTCGATTTCATCCACGGAATGCCGGCAGGTGCCTGCCTTCTCGATGAGCTTGGTCTCGCAGACATCGCAACGCACGCATTCCTTGAAGTCGATCTTTTCGCGGCGGATCGCGCCGGTCGGGCAGGCCTGCTCGCACACCTTGCAGGTGCTGCACTGCGGCACGCGGGCGATGCGGCGCGGGCTGACCAGCGCGATCAAGCCGAGGGCGGCGCCCAGCGGGCAGACATAGCGGCAGTAGGCGCGTTCCACCACGAAGCAGGCCGCCAGGATCACCAGCAGAATCGACCACAGCAGCACCGACGGGCTGAAGAAGAACAGGGTGCCGAAGGGCTCGAAGTACTGGAAGATGCTGGCATTGGCGTTGACGGACGCCGTGCCCAGAATCAGCGCCAGGATGGCATACTTCACGTAGATCGCGTTGTCATGCAGCTTCTGCGGCACCTTGATCTGCCACTTCTTCGGCGCGAAGCGCGCGATGAAATCCTGCACTGCGCCGAACGGGCAGAGCGAGGAACAGAACACGCGGCCCCAGATGAGCGTGGTGATGAGCGTGAACAGCACGATCATCAGCGTGGGCAGGTTATTGGTGATCATCTCGGGACCCATCTTGATCACGTTGGCAATGTGGGACACCGAGAGGAAACCGTTCTTGTAGAAGCCCAGGTACAGCATGGTGGCTGTCATGGTGCCCCAGCGCAGCACGGCGTTCTTGCTGAAGAAGGCCGCCAGCACGAAGCCCAGCAGGATCGACAGCAGGATCACGTCCACCCAGGGCACCACGCCCCAGGGCGGCGCCAGACGCAGACGCTCGAAGAAGCCGGCGTCGGCCAGCCGCGCCTCGAGCAGTTGTTCTGCCGAGAGCACGGGCTCGCCACGCGCCAGCGTGAGTCCCACTCCGGTGACCTGGTATTCCAGCGCCACATCGCCCCCGCCGCCGGGCGTGTGATAGATCAAGTTGAAGGGCTGGGTGACATCGAAATCCGGGTGCACGGTCAGCGACACGGCGTAGTTGGCGTGGCCTGCCACCAGGCCTTCGGTGGCCATGCCCATGTTGCCGAAGCGGGTGCCCGCGACGCGGCGGATTGTCTCGCCCTGCTGCATGGACATTGGGAACTGGCGAAAGCCGTCGCCTGCGCCAGGGCCGCTCGGCGCCAGCAGCAGAATCTCGCCGCCGCCGGAGCGGAAGGTGGCATCGGCCTCGGCCAGCTCGAAGGCCTCGCGGCCCACCATGAATTCCCCGATGGCGCGCTTGCCGATATAGGTCACTGCCATGGTGATGTCATTGCCTTCGGCGGACTTCACCGTCATCTGCCGGATAACGCCCTGATCGATCAGGTCCTGCCAGCTGTAGGGCTCCAGCAGCGCGCGGGTGTTGTCGATGGTCATCTGCTCTTCCGCGGTGCCGGCGCCGAAGTTCAGGTAGGCGCGGGCGACCTTGCGGGCCACTTCCCCCACACTGCGCGTCATGGCCGCACTGGTGGCGGTGGCGCTGGAGAGGCCGTCGATGTCCACATCCAGGCGGAACTGATCGGTGATGGGCTTGCGGCGGAACTGGGAGAGGAACACGGAGTCGTCGATGAAGTCGCCGCGGGAGAACAGATAGGACTCGTAGTAGTCCAGCACCTTCATGCTGGTCACCACGCCGTTCATGTCCATGCCGATCAGCATGTCGATGGGGCCGGCATAGCCGCGCTGCTCGGGCGGGTAGTCGTCGGTCAGGAACACGAAGCCGACCTGCTCCTGCACGCCGGTGTCCGGATTGATGCGGTAGCCGCGATACACGGGCGCCTCGCCGCCTTCCTTCTCGGAGAAGGTGTCGGCGATGGGCAGCACTTCCTTCAGATACTCGGGCTTGACCTCCATGGAGAACGGGGTCTGGGCGAACGCAGGGGCAGAGTGGGTGGTGCCAAGCAGGAGGAAAAGGGTGGCAAGCAGTACTGCGGCGAAATTCACGTGGCGCATGGGGGACGGGTGTCCTGTTCTTGTTATGGCGACGGCAGTCGTTTCCGGGTCGCCGGTACTATAACGCGCTGAACACTATTGCTCCAGCAGGCAATCGGTTCGGGAGAAGGGGTTCAGGAGGCGGACGCCGCCTGCCGCGGAGATGGTTCCTTGGCAGGCGCGTTCGTGCGGTCATGCAGGATCAGCGCTGGGTGCCGGCAGGGACGCCCTGCTCTGCCGCCATGCGCTCCTCGGCACGCGCGCCGGAGAGGATGCCTTCCAGCGCGTAATTGCCCTCGTGGCAGGCGTATTCGTAGATCGGGTCCTCACTGCGCGTCCAGTTCAGCACGGCCGTCCAGGGCGAGACCCAGGTCTCGGCGTCCTCGATGGTGAATTCGTACTGCAGATTGTCATGCGCCGTGCGCGTGAAGCGCTCCTTGAACACCCGGTTGCCGCGTGAGCCGCGGAATTCGCTGGCGTCCGAGAAATTGCGCGTCTCGATGACCAGCGTGTCGCCCTCGAACCAGCCGCGCGAGTCTCCGTGCCACAGACGGATTTTCTCGTCCACATGGGGCCCGGCATCCAGCGGAATCAGCCGCACGTCGTGGATCATCTCCTGAATGATCGCCACGTGAGTGGCGCTCTGGACGATCTGGTAGTAGCTGTTGTAGCCCGCGAGCATGTAGGGCATGCCATAGGTGATGCAACGCTCCTGCAGCGGGCGCGAGGTGTAGGAATCGGACGGGTTCGCGCGGCGCTCCTGGATCTCGGCCACCATGCGCTCGCGCGCGGCGGGCAGCATTTCCGGCAGGCGGCCGTTGGGCGGGTCGACGATCAGCGAGGTTCGGTTTTCCAGCGTGCGGCTGGCCATCCAGGTCTGGTCGTAATTGCCGGTGGCCGGGTCGTAGGATTCCACAGTGCCGGAGATGGCCGCACTGAGGAAGCCGTCGCCGAACAGCGCATCGCCCGTGCCGGCCTCGATCTCGGCGGCGCGGGCCGCCAGGGCCGCGAATTCCTCGTCCGTCAGCGTGGCGCGGTCGGCGAATTCCGCCGGACGCTGCAGCGGCGTGGTGCTGTTGTTGGCCCACACGCCTTGCAGGTCGGGCTGGCCGTCGGCAGTGCGCGGCGCCACATAGGCGTCCTGAGCGTGGGCCGGGGCGAGGGCAGCGCCCGCGAGGATCAGGGCGACGGCGCGGGCGAGAGTCTTGCGAATGCTCTTGTGCTTCATGTCAGGGTCTCCTCAGGGTTCGGTGCGCTCGGCACCCTTCACGAGATGGCCGTACAGCAGCTCTTCGGCAAACTCGACACACTTGAATTCCAGCAGCTGGGCGTTCTCGTCCAGGCGGCGGTAAAGGGGCATCTTCATGCTCCACGGGCGGGTGTAGACGCCCGGGTCCTCCAGCGTGACTTCGTACTGGATGACATCGCGGCTCAGATGCGTGTAACGCTCGGTCACCTTCAGCTGCTCGGTGTGGTGATTGCCCGAGTGGTCCAGCCAGGTGTCCGGCATCTGTTCGGTGACGTCGATCACCAGGGTGTCGCCTTCCCAGCGCCCCAGCGAGTGCCCCATCCAGCTGGGCACGGGGGCGGCGAAGTCAGAGCGGTCCATGTAGACGATGCGGTTCGCGCTGGCGAACTCGTAGGCCATGACCACGTGCTCGGGGGACTGCACGATCTGGAACGGGAAGGGCATGTAATTGGCGCGTGGCACACCCGGCATGTAGCACTTGACCACCGGGTCCCGCGCCAGCCAGTCGGCCTGGTTTTCCTGCTGCCTGGCGCGGGCTTCCGGGGTGTAGGGGATCTCGCCGCCTTCCACCACGCCCAGTCCGGCCGGGATGGCGCCGATGGCGGCCCAGCGGTAATCCGGGCCCATGCGGGCGTTGTGCGGTTCGATGCCCCAGTGATTGTTGCCCAGGGCCTGCCACAGGCCGTTGAAGTCGGGCTTGCCGTCGGCAGTGCGGGGAATGTCGCTGGGTTGTGCACTGACGCTGCCAGCCAGCAGCGACAGGCTGAGGCCGAGCGCGGCAGTCAGGGCATTGAGGCTAGGAAGGAGTTTCGCCATGTTGTTGAATTTCCTGATTATTGTTATTGACCGGGCCATCGAGGGCATGGCCGGTTTGTGTGGCTTTGCGGCCGGTACTATCCCACGAGCCTTTGCGGGAAAGCAACCGTGACGGGGCCGCTCAGCCCTTGTGTGCGACGGCCTGCACCACGGCGGCCATGCCGGTATGGAAAGTGCCTTCCACGATTTCCCGCTCGACTTCCCGCAGCAGGTCGAAGTGCAGCCCCGTCAGCTCGCGGCGCAGGGTAGCGGCGTCCACCAGCATGTCCACATCCTTTGGCCCACCGGTGCTGAACGCCAGCTGCGCGGGCGTGTAACTTTCCAGCAGCAACACGCCGCCGGGCGTCAGCGCGCGGCCCAGTGCGGCATACAGCGGCTGGCGCACCGCAGAAGGCAAATGACAGAAGATGGAGACGATGCCGTGCCAGGCCTCCTCGCCCAGCGCGAACTCCGCCAGGTCGGCATAGAGGCAGGTGATGTGTACGCCTCGCGCGCTGGCCAGCGCTGTGGCTTTGGCCAAGCCCACGTCGGACGAGTCCACCGCCGTCACCCGATAACCCTGTTGCGCCAGGTACACGGCATTGCGCCCTTCGCCTTCTGCCAGACACAGCACTGTGCCGCCAGCCGGGATATTCGCCGCATGCTCGCGCAGAAAGTCGTTGGGCTCTGTGCCATAGATGTACTCGGCGGTGTTGTAGCGTTGGTTCCACATGGAGAAGGGTTCCTTGAAGCGTCAGTACAGGAGCGAAATGTTCAGGCCGTGTTCCAGCAGCCACGGGATGAACAAACTCCAGGGCAGCAGAAATCCAGGAATGCAGCAAAGGGCGTAGAAGGTTTTCATGGCGATTGCTCCTGCAGGCAGACGGGCCAGTGGATGACAATGGTCCTTTACCGCAGCCAGCATCTGCAAGCTTTGAATTTGCCGGGCCGACCGCTAATATGGCCGGACCCGCGCCAGATGCCGGAACGTTTTCCCAGCGGCTCCGGTCTTGAAGACACACCTGGTGGCGACCCGATTGCTCATTTCTGAATAAAACAAGGAGATTTTCATGTTAAGACGCTATATGGCAGTGACCGCACTCTTCATCGGTCTGGGCAGTGTTGGCGCTGTCCAGGCGCAGTCCGACGTCACCACGTCGGTCCTGCACGACTTCAAGATCGTGACCGTGGCAGACGGCCTGCAGGTGCCCTGGTCCATGGCCTGGCTGCCGAACGGCGACATGCTGATCACCGAGCGCGTAGGACGTCTGCGCATTGTGCGTGACGGCCAGCTGCTGCCTGACGCCGTGCCCGGCGTGCCGGAAGTGTTCACCACTGGCGGCCAGTCCGGCCTGTTTGAAGTGCTTCCCCACCCGGATTTCGCGAACAACCAGTATCTCTACATCAGCTTCGCCAAGCCTCTGGCCGAGCAGGGCGCTTCCACCACCACCATCGTGCGTGGCCGTTTCGTGAATGACGAGTTCGTGGACGTGGAAGAGATCTTCGTAGCAAACGCCAATGGTCAGGGCCACTACGGCGGCCGCATGGTGTTCGACGACGAGGGCCACCTGTTCCTGTCACTGGGCGACCGCATGGCACCGCCCACAGGCGACCTGGCT
>JALREE010000032.1 GCA_023256835.1 Pseudomonadales bacterium
CATGTCCGGCGCCTCGGGCAAGGTGCCGGCCGCCATTCATCTGAGCCCCGAGGCCCTGGATGGGGGGCCGCTGGCGCGGCTGCGGGATGGCGATGTGATCGCGCTCGATGCCGATGCCGGCACGCTGGAGGTGCGGGTGGCGCCCGAGGTGCTGGCGGCGCGTCTGGTCGAACCGCCCTCGCGGCAGGGCGAACAGGCGCTGCTGCATGCCACGCTGGGCCGCAATCTGTTCGACAGTTTCCGCCATGGCAGCAGTTCGGCCCTGGCGGGCGCCACCGTATTCTGACAAGTCCGGGTTGAGTCCCGGCGAGGAGAACGCAGGATGAAGGATCTGCAGGCGTGTCTGCGCACAGCCCGGGTGATGCCGGTGCTGACGGTGCATTCGAGCGACGAGGCGCTGGCCGTGGTGGCGGCCCTGCAGGCGGGCGGTATCGCGGCGGTGGAGATCACGCTGCGCACGCCGGCGGCACTGGCCGCCATCGCTGAGGTGCGCGCGGCGTTTCCCGATTTCATGGTGGCGGCCGGCACGGTGCGCACGGTGCAGGACATGCAGGCCGTGGCCGCGGCGGGGGTGGATTTCGCGGTGAGTCCGGGCTTCACGCCCGCGCTCTCGGCAGCTGCGCAGGCGCTGGATCTGGCGTTCCTGCCGGGGGTCTGCTCGCCCTCGGAGATCCTGCAGGCGGCCGAATGCGGTCACCGCGTGTTCAAGCTGTTTCCGGCCGAGGCGGTGGGGGGCATCGCCCTGCTCAAGGCGCTGGCCTCGCCCTTCGCCGACGTGCGCTTCTGTCCCACGGGCGGCATCGGCCTGCACAATTTCCGCGACTATCTCGCGCTGCCCAATGTGCTGTGCATCGGCGGTTCCTGGATGGTGGATCCCGCCCTGATCAAGGCCGGGGACTGGGCGGGCATCACCCGGCTGTCCCGCGAATGCCTGCAGCCGGCGGGACACTGAGATGAGCACTGGCACCGACATGGCGGACACAGGCATGAGCGACGCTGGCATGACGGGCACGAGCGTCCCGGCGCAGGCGATTCTGCTGGCCGACATCGGTGGCACCCACGCGCGTTTCGCCTGGGTGGAGCCGGGCAGTGCTCGATTGCAGTGCGTGACAGCCTATGAGTGCGCCGCTTTCGTGCGTTTCGAAGACGCGCTGGAGGCTTATCTTGCAAGGCTGCGCGAGCAGGCTGCCCCGAAACTTGTCAGGGCGGTGTTCGCCGTAGCCGCTTCGGTGCACGCGGACCTGATCCGTCTCACCAACTTTCCGTGGCAGTTCAGCCGCCGCGCGCTGCAGGAATCCCTGGGCGTGCCGCTGACGGTGCTGAACGACTTCTCCGCCCAGGCTTGGTGTCTGCCGGCACTGTCGGCCGACTTCACGCCGGCACTGCCCGCCGAGGCCCTGCAGTGGTGGCAGCAGCCGGCCACCGCGGTGGCCCCCGGGCCTGCTGCCGCGCGCAGCATCGTGGGGCCCGGCACCGGCTTCGGGGCGGCCACGCTGACGGCGGGCGGCGAGGTGCTGGAATCCGAACCCGGCCATGTCGGCTTCGCGCCCGGCAATGCCCATGAGCTGGCGCTGCTCGGCCAGCTCTGGCAGCGCTATCCGCGCATCAGTGTCGAGCATCTGCTTTCTGGCCCGGGGCTTGCAAACCTGTATTGGGCGAACTCGCGGCTGCTGGGCGGCGAGAAGACGCTGAGCGCGCCGCAGATCGTGGCGGCGGCCGGGCAGGGCGATGCGCTGGCCCTGCAGAGCGTGGCGGATTTCACCGGCATTCTGGGCGCCGTCTGTGGCGACATCGCTCTCGCCATGGGCAGTCGCGGCGGGCTGATCCTGTCCGGCGGCATGCTCGAACGCTTGGACCCATTACTCAACAAGGCATTGTTCATGGCTCGCTTCACCGACAAGGGACCGTTCAGTCAGTGGTGCACCGAGGTGCCCGTGGCGCGTCTGACGCTGCCCTGGCCCGGGCTCACCGGCTGCGCCTTGTATTGCAGGATTCACCATGCCGGCGCTGCCTGAGTACGCGCATTTCCTCGCCA
>JALREE010000044.1 GCA_023256835.1 Pseudomonadales bacterium
TGGCGAGCTGGCGTCGGTCGAGCTTGCGGGTCAGGGCGCTGATGATGTGCTCGGTGGCGGCCAGACCCATGTCGGCGGTCAGCAGCTGGGTCTCGATGTCCTCGAGCAGGGATTCGTCGATGGTCTTGCGGCCGAGAATCAGCGAGCTGAGGGAGTCCGCCAGCGCGGCGCGGGTCTTGCCGAGGCTCTGGCGCAGGCGCGCGAACAGACCGCCGCCGGATTCCTCTGCAGCCGGTACTGCTTCCACCGCGGCGGCAGAAGCCTCGGGGGCGGCCTCGACGGCATTCTGCGGCGTGGCGTCTGCCGCGGTGTCGGCCTTCTTCTTCAAGAAACTGAACATGGCTGAATGTCTTCTGAGGGTGCTGGAAAGGCCGGCTATGCTACCATCCTCCGCGATTCTTAAACACCGAGCCGCCGCCCCCACAGCCTCCCATGAAAACGCCCCGGGCCAGACCCGCCAATACCCTGCGCATCATTGCCGGCCAGTGGCGCAGTCGACGTCTCGCCTTTCCCGATGTGGAAGGACTGCGCCCGACCGCCGACCGCGTGCGGGAAACCCTGTTCAACTGGCTGCAGGACAGCATCGCTCGCGAAGACTGTCTGGACCTGTTCGCGGGCAGCGGGGCCTGCGGCATGGAGGCGCTATCGCGCGGTGCGCGCCATGTCACCTTCGTCGACAGTTCCGCGGCCGCTACGGCGGCCATCCGCCAGAATCTGGCCCTGCTCGGCGCCGAAGGGGGGCAAGTCGTCTGTGAGGACTCCCTGCGCTGGCTGCAGCAACAGAGTCCGCAGCCGCGCTTTGGCCTGGTCTTCCTCGACCCGCCCTTCGCGGCGGATCTGCTGGCACGCAGCGCGGCGGCGCTGGAGGGCAGCGGGCTGCTGCGGGACGGTGCACTGGTCTACATCGAGTCGGCCCAGCCTCTTACCACACTGGCTCTGCCGCAGCCCTGGCGAGCGCTGAAGGCGAAGCAGGCTGGCAATGTCCACTTCGGTCTGTATCAGCGCCAGACCGGCGCCGTGACCAGCCCATGAACACTACCGATTTCCAGTCCCCATGGTGGTTGCCTGACGGTCACAGTCAGACGCTGTGGCGCCGCTTCACGCCATCCAACAACCTGCACCGGCGCCGTCAACGCGTGGAGTTGCAGGACGGCGACTTCCTCGACATCGACTGGGTGGACGCCGCCGGCGACGCTTCCCTGCCGGTGATCCTGCTGCTGCACGGTCTGTGCGGCTGCTCGGCCTCGCCCTACATCCTGTCCCTGCAGCGCCTGCTGCAGGCGCAGGGCTACACCAGTGTGGCGATGAACTTCCGCGGCTGCAGCGGCGAGATCAACCGCCTGGCGCGCGCCTATCACTCGGGTTGCAGCGAGGATGTCGAGGAAGTCTTCCAGGCGGTGCGTCTCGCGGTGGGTCAGCCCGGCGTCGTGGGAGTCGGCTTCTCGCTGGGCGGCAATGTGCTGCTGCACTGGCTGGCACACCGCGCAGTCGGCCAAGGGGTGATCGGCGCCGTGGCCGTGTCGACGCCCTTCGCCCTGGCCTACTGTTCCGAAGCACTCAATACCGGCATGAGCAAGCTCTACGGTCACTACTTCCGCCGGCGTCTTGTACGCGACGTGATGGCCAAGCTCGCCTACTTCCGTCTGCAGGGCTGGCAGGACCAGGCCGAGCGCCTGGCCTCGCTCGGCGATCTGCGCCGGCTGCGCACGCTGTGGGAGTTCGATGATCAGGTCACCGCGCCCCTGCATGGTTTCGACGGAGCCCGGGATTACTACGACCGCTGCAGCAGCGGCACGCTGCTGCGGGATATCGCGCTGCCCACCGTGCTGATCCAGAGTCGGGATGACCCGATCATACCCGCACGATCCTTGCCTGACCCGGCACGCCTGCCTGGCCACATCCGACTGCTGCTGACTCCGGCGGGAGGCCATGTCGGCTTCACCAGCGCCCGCGAGCCGCACTGGCTGGAACAGCGCATTCTGCAGGCCATTCAGACACTTGATTGAGGTGGTCGGGGGCATTGATTAGAATGGCCGCGGCTTGAGCGTGGCGCCCGCCAGGGTGCCGGGGCAGCACATCAGAAACCCGGGGGAGGGGGCCCACCCTCCGCCGTCAGGGGGCAACCATGAGAATCGCCGTCTATCCCGGCACGTTCAACCCGATCACCAACGGCCACACCGACCTGGTCGAGCGTGCGGCGCGCCTGTTCGATCACATCATCGTGGCGGTGGGCATCAATCGTCAGAAGACCACCACGCTCTCGGCCCAGACCCGGGTGGAGCTGGCCTCGCAGGTGCTCGGCCATCTGCCGAATGTGGAGGTGTGCGCCTTCGATACGCTGCTGACCGACTTCGTGAAGCAGCGCGGCGCCAACATCATCCTGCGCGGCCTGCGCACCGTGGCGGACTTCGAGTACGAGTTCCAGCTGGTGGGCATGAACCGGGTGCTCGAACCCTCCATCGAGACAGTCTTCCTGGCGCCCGCCGAACACCTGTCCTACATCTCTTCCACCCTGGTAAGGGAGATCGCCTCCTACGGCGGCGATATCTCCAAGTTCGTCCACCCCGTGGTGGCCGCCGCCATGATGGCGCGCGCAGGGCAGGATTAGCCGCCCCTCAGCGCTGGCACTGGGGGCAGAACACCGTGCTGCGCTGACCCAAACGGACTTCTTTGAGCAGCGTTCCGCACTGCGTGCAGGGCTGAGCGCCACGGCCGTAAACGTGGAGGGACTGCTTGAAATAGCCCGGCTTGCCGTCGCCTCCCACGAAATCCCGCAGGGTCGTGCCGCCCATGGCAATCGCACGCCCCAGAATCTGCTGGATGCAGTCCGCCAGGCGGTCGCAGCGCGCCGCCGAGAGTCGCCCGACCGCCAGAGTCGGCCGGACGCCCGCAATGAACAGTGCCTCGTTGGCATAGATGTTCCCCACGCCCACCACGACATGACTATCCATGATGAAGGCCTTCACCGAGGTCTTGCGGCCGCGCGAGCCCTCGAACAGCGTTCTGCCACTGAAATGCTCGCCCAGCGGCTCCGGCCCCAGCGACTGCAGCAGCGGGTGGTGCTGCGGATCGTCCTTGAGCCAGAGCATGCAGCCGAAACGGCGCGGGTCGCAGTAACGCAGCACGCGCTCGCCGGGCAGCACCAGGTCGATGTGATCGTGGGGGAGCCTTGGCTCGTATGCAGGAACAATGCGCAGGCTGCCGGACATGCCCAGGTGGATCAGCACGCAGCCATCGCCTGCGAACAGCAGCAGGTACTTGCCGCGCCGCTGCATGCGTTCGACATGGCGCCCGGGCAGTTCCCGGGCGAGGGAAGCGGGCACTGGCCAGCGCAGATGAGGATTGCGGACAACGACTTCAAGAATCTGTTGTCCAAGCACGTGCGGGGTGATCCCGCGCAGGGTGGTTTCGACTTCGGGCAGTTCTGGCATGGAGGTTCCGCGAATGAATTCAGAGCTCGGCAAATGCCGTGTTTTGGTGCAAGGAGCCCGTGTTTACAGCCCCGGAGGCCCGGTGTATAAGTGGCACGTGCGCTGCATGCACTATAGTGTGCAAACCGCTGCAATTACAGGGGATTGAACGCAGACCACCGCGCACAGGGTCTGTAATCACACAAGTATTTCGCTGACTGGTAAACCGCAGGGCTGCAGTGTGCGTTGACGCCTTCGGCGCGACGCAGGAAGCGGGCGCTTCCACGAGTATTCAACGCTAACGTGACACGTCAGGGTTGCTCCGTGAAATTTTCCGGCCGACAGGAATTGCTGATCATCGCCACCGCGCTGCTGGGCAGTGCGGCGGGCGGCACACTGGCACAGGATGCGCGAGAGACACGCACCGATCTGAGCACGGTCATGGCGGCAAACGCGGCCGAAGGCGAGGTGGACGACACGGTGCCCCCGGTGCAGGTGCTGCACCTGGAACCGCCGATTGCGCTGAGCCGGGTCGAGAGCGAAGAGGCCGCCGCGCTGATCGCCGCGTTCATGCAGCCGGCGCCGGCGCCGCAGATCGAGAATCCCCTGCCCGTGTTTGCCGATCTCTCGGTGGAGCAGCAGGCCTATCTGGAGCGGCTGCAGGATATCGGCAGCTACGAGCAGGCGCTGGAAGAACTGGAATACGAAGGCGGCGCCTGGAGCCAGGAGGTGGCCCAGGAACTCGAGACGCTCGGCGGCCTGCTGCTGCAGCAGGGCGAGTTCGAGCAGGCCGTCACGGTGTTCGATCGCGCCGTGCACATCAACCGCGTGAACCACGGGTTGTTCAGTCCGCAACAGGTGCCGCTGGTGCAGCGTGTCGTGGACGGCCATGTCGCGCTGGGGCAGTGGAAGGAGGCCGACGAACAGCAGCAGTACGCCTTCTATGTGCAGACAAAGGCTTACGGCGCGAATGATCCGCGCATGATCTCGGTGTTCGAGGACATGGCACGCTGGAATCTCACCTCGTTCTATCGCGGGGTGGATGAAGACCCGACACTGCGCCTGTTGCAGACCTTCCTGCTCTATCGTGCAGCGGCAGACACGGTGGTGAGCCATTTCGGGCCGCGCGACCCGCGCTATCTGCCGTTGCTGAAGAAAACGGCCGACGCGTCCGACATGATGACCCGCTTCGCCATGCCCGGCACCAGTGTCAGCACGCCGACCAACCCGAACATCCGCATGGTGTCGGAGTTTGCCGGTCGCTCCACGCGTCCGCAGGGCGGCGGTGGAGGCGAAGTGGCGCTGGCCAGGATCGTCGATTTTTACGCCGATGAAAGGCGACCGGACACACAGGAAACACGTATCATGCTGGCCCGCGCGCGCGCCGAGCTTGCTGACTGGTATCTGCAGCGTGACCGCCGGCAGGCCGCCCTGCGCCTCTACGAGGAAGCCTGGCAGGCGCTGGCCGAATCCGACGGTGCGGAGCTGGCGCAGCAAGTGTTCGGCGAGATCGAGTTCCTGCCCTCCTTCACGAGCTTTGCGGCCGAGAAGAAGGAGGCGCTGGGCCTGAATGTGGACTCCGGCGCGCGCATCGGCCATGTCGATGTGAGCTTTCATGTCAGCCGCTATGGCCGCATGACGGACTTCGAGGTCCTTGCTCAGGAGCCGCCCGAGCTGCGCCGCATCGAGCTGCAGATCATCAGCGCCATGCGTGACCGGATGGCGCGGCCGAGGATGGTGGAGGGGCGCACGGTGGACTCGCCGGGCGAGCGTTACAGGATTCATTTCTGGTATTGAGGGCCGCCGTGGCGCGGTCTTCTTGGCAACAGCCTTCGGGCAGAGGCAGGACATCATGAACACAGCCATGTCGAAACAGTGGTTGCTGGCAGGCGCCATCGCGCTGGTGCTGGCAGGGTGCGAGTCCACCAGTCAGCAGCAGTCATCGCAGAGCTCGATGCCGTCGATGCCCTCCAGTTCGTCCTCGTCTTCCTCGATGCCTTCGGCGTCCATGCCCTCGCCGTCGATGCCGAGCAGTTCCAGTTCCAGTTCCTCGTCCAGTTCCAGCAGCGCGTCCTCTTCCGGGCGCAGCGGCAGTCCGTCCATGCCCACGCCGGCGGGTCGCGAGACGGCCTCGGGCAGTGCCTCCTCCAGCGGCTCGGCAGCGACTGCAGGGGGCAGCGTGATGCCCGCCACCGCCGGCAGTCAGTCCGGGACCGCCGGAGCGCAGACCGCCAGCGCCGGCACCACCCAGGGCAGCAGTGGCGGCGCGCAGCGTGACACGGCGGGTGGTCAGGTCGGGCAGGCGGGCGCCAGCGGGGCATCCGGGGGCAACACTGCCGGCACGGCAGGAGGCTACAGTCTGGACAATCTGCCGGGCGGGCTCGGCGATGGAGGCACCGGCCCGATGACGGCGGCCGAACGTCAGGCCGTGCTAAACGGCGCGCTCAATCGGGGTTATGAAGAATTCGATGGGGTGATCCTGGCCGAACGCGCGCGCGCCCAGGCCGAGGCCAATGCCGCTCGCAACACCGAGATTCCCGGCGATGAGGCCGACGGGGGCGGTGGTGCCGGCGCAGGAGCAGGAGGGGCGGGCGGCCCGGTCATTGTGGCAGCGCCTCCTGGTGGCGCCGTCGACGGACCGCAGGGCATCCCGGGTGCCGGTGGTGGCCAGGGTGCCGAGACCGACCAGACCTTCCCGCCGCCCGAGGACATCCCCAGCGGACGTGACGACGACATCGTGGCGCGTCAGCTGCGCGAGGCGGCGATGCGTGAACCTGACCCGGTGCTGCGCGAGGCGCTGTGGGATGAATACCGACGTTACACAGGACTGAGTCAATGAGCATGAACCTCTCTTCACTGCGCATGAGTGTGCTGGCACTGCTGAGCGTCCTGCTGCTGGCGTGCTCGACCACGACGGTGAAATCCACCCAGTACGTGCAGGTGGTGCAGGACACCGCACCGCCGGAAGATCTGCTGCTGGATGTCGGCGTCACGGTGTTCGATCCGGGCATCGACGAGCTGGACCGTGACGAGGAAGAGCGGGTCAGCCCGGCCATCCGCAATGCCGAGGCCCGCTACGCGCCCTTCCTGCTGGCGGAAACCCTGCAGCGCTCCGGGAACTGGGGTGCCGTGCGGGTGCTGCCCAACGAAACCTCCACCATGGATGTCTACATCCACGGCCAGATCCTGCAGTCCGACGGCGAAGGCATGCGCATCCACATCAGCGTGCGCGATTCGACCGGCGCCATCTGGTACACCAAGGAATACGAGGAGCACATCAGCGAGTTCGCCTACGAAGCCTCCCAGCGCCAGGCCAATGACCCCTTCCAGGTGATCTACAACACCATCGCCAACGACCTGCTGGCCTGGCGCAAGGCGAACCTCACGGAGCAGCGCATCGGCACCATCCGCACCGTGTCGGAACTGCAGTTCGCCCGCAATTTCGCGCCGGAGCTGTTCGAGCAGTACCTGAGTGTGAACAATCGCGGCATCACCGAGGTGGTGCGCCTGCCGGCGGACAATGACCCGTCGCTGCAACGCATCCGCGAGATCCGCCAGCGCGACAATCTGTTCGTGGACACCGTGCAGGATTACTACGCCAATTACGCCCGGCAGATGCGCGTGCCCTATGATTCCTGGCGCGAGCAGAGCTACCAGGCCACGATGACGCTGGATCAGGTCGAGGCCTCGGCCCGCCGCCGTTTCATCGCGGGAACAGTCGCCATCGTCGGGGGCATCGCCGCCGCCACCAGCAGCAATGCGGCCGTGCAGACGGGCGCCCTGGTCGGCGTCGGCGCCGGTGCCTACATGATCAAGAGCGGCTTCGACAAGAGCGCGGAGGCCGAGATCCACATTGCTGCCCTGCAGGAGCTCGGCGAGTCGCTGGAACAGGAAGTGGCGCCCAGGATGATCGATCTGGACGACCGCACCATCATGCTCAACGGCACGGTGGAGGAGCAGTACAAGCAGTGGCGCGACATTCTGGTGGAGATGTACCAGGCTGAAACAGGGGGCATCTGACGTGCAGGGGTGGCCGCCACGCGGCCGCCACTGCGGGTGCACAAGGCAATGACAGAACATGATCTGAACGACAAGACCCTCCCCGGTGCCGCGCCCGCCGCCGGCCTGCGCCCGCTGGCGGCCCGACCGGGCCCCTCCCCGCTGGTGTGGCTCATGCTGGGCGTGCTCATCCTGCTCGCCCTGGCGGTGATCTTCGTGCTGCCCGGGGTGGTGGCCGAATACGAACTGCCGCTGACGCCCCGCGCCCAGGTGGAGCAGGTGCAGACGCCTGCCGCTGCCGCCGCGCCCACCCTCAATCCCGTCTCGCCCTTCGAGGAAGCCCAGCGTGCGCGCCAGCGCCAGGAGGCGCAGGACGTACTCGCGTCCTTGCTGGAGCGGCAGACCGCTCTGGAGGATCTGCAGGTGAGCCGCTGGGCGCAGCAGGCCTATGACCAGGCCCTGGGGTTCGCCCGTGCGGGCGACGAGGCCTACCGCACCCAGGTCTTCGATCAGGCCACGCAGCAGTATCGCCATGCCGACACGGCCCTGGCGCAGCTGCAGGATTCCGTTCCGCAGGTGCTCGCCGATGCTCTCGCCCGGGGCAATGCCGCGCTGGAAGCCGGCGATGCCACCCTGGCCACCGAGGCTTTCTCGCTGGCGCTTCTGCTGCAGCCCGGCGCCACCGAGGCCCAGAGCGGCTTGCAGCGAGCGCAGACGCTCGATCAGGTGAATGCCCTGCTGGCGCAGGCGCAGCAGCAGCGCAGCGCCGGCGCGCTGGAAGACGCCCGCAGCACACTGGAACAGGCCCTGGCGCTGGACGCTGCGCACGCCGAGGCGCGCGGCCGGCTCGACGCGGTTCGCCAGGCCATCAGTGACATTGCCTTCACCCGGGTGATGTCCAGCGGCTTCGCGGCCCTGCAGACCGGTGACAGTGACGCCGCCATCGCCGCCTTTGAGCAGGCGCTGGTGATGCGCCCGGGCAATCCCGAGGCCCAGGAAGCCATCACCCAGACGCGCGACCAGCTGGCCGTCAGCCGCATCAACGCCCATCGCGACGCCGCGCAGACCCATGTGGCCGCCGAGCAGTGGGAGGCCGCCGTGGCCGAGTACGACGCCGCCCTGGCCATCGACGCGGCGCTGGTCTTCGCCATCGACGGCCGTGACTACGCCGCCAAACGGCTGCAGCTGGATCGCCTGCTGCAGGACGCCATCGAGCAGCCCGAACGTCTGGCCGACACCGCCGTGCATGCCCAGGCGGTGCAGGTCTACTACACCGCTCTGGCGCTGGAGAACCCCGGCCCCCGCCTGCAGCAGCAGCTCACTCAGGTGGAAGTCCTGCTGGCCCGTGCCCAGGTGCCAGTGGATGTGCAGCTGCTGTCGGACAATCTCACCGAAGTCACGCTGTATCAGGTCGGCGTGCTGGGCCGTTTCCAGAGCCAGACGCTCAGCCTGAAGCCCGGTCGCTATGTCGCCGTGGGCACGCGGCCCGGCTATCGCGACGTGCGCACGGAATTCGAGGTGGGCTTTGACAATCGCAGTGCGCCGGTGACGGTGGCCTGTACGGAAGAAATCGTCGCGGTCAACAGGCGCTGAGCTCATGCAGGATCACCCGAAACACAGTGCCGCTCCCGGCGGCGATTCCGACTCCGCAGCATTTGCGGATCACATCATTCCCATCGATTTCACGCCGCCTGACCCGACACATCGACGTGCGGCCCTGCGTCTGCGCTGGCCACATCTGCTGGTAGCAGGATTTCTGCTGGCGGCTGCGGCGTCCGGCTGGTTCGTGCTCAGTGCCCGGTCCGTCTCGGTACAGGTCACCCCCATCACCGCCAGTGTGGAATTTTTGTCCGGCTTCCAGCTGCAACTGGGCGGACGCACGCTGATGCTGCCCGGTGAATATCCGGTACTGCTGCGCAATCCCGGATATCACGACGAAGCGCTCACGCTCACCGTTGGAGCAGAGCAGGCACAGAATTTCCCTGTCGTGATGCGCGAGCTGCCGGGCATCGTCAGCGTGTCGGCGCAAGGCGTTGGCGGGCCCGTGAGCGGCGCGCTGGTGCTGTTGAATGGCCAGGAGCTTGGTCGAACGCCGCTGCGTGAACTGGAGATCGAGCCGGGCAACTACGAGCTGAGCATTGCCGCTGACCGCTATCTGCCACTGACACAGGCCTTGACAGTACCCGGGCGCTCCGAGACCACGGCTGTGGAGCTGACACTGGCGCCAGCATGGGGCCAGATCAGCTTCTCCACCACGCCGCCGGGCGCCGAGATACTGGTGGACGGCCAGCTGCTGGGCACGACGCCTTATACCGCCGAAATACTGGAAGGTGAGCACGAGCTTATCCTGAAGCTCACGGCTCACAAGGCGTGGCAGAGGGCTCTGAATGTCGTGGCAGGCGAAGACCAGCAGCTGACTCCCGTCGTACTGGAGCGCGCCGACGGCCTGGTGTTCATCCGCTCCCAGCCCAGCGGCGCCAATGTCACCATCAATGGCGATTTCCGCGGACAGACGCCGCTGGAAGTGGCGCTGCCCCCCGGGCGAACCCACGAAGTCACCCTGTTCCGCAGCGGCTTCAACGCCGCCAGCCGCACCCTGGAAACCCGGCCCGACGAAGAGCAGGACATCACCGTGCCTTTGGTGCCGATTACCTCGTCTGTACGCATCGTAGCCGAGCCGGCCGAGGCGGAAGTCTATGTCGATGGCGAGTTGCGCGGGCCTGCGAACCAGACGCTGGAGCTGCTGGCCGCGAGTCAGGTCATCGAAATCCGCCGTGACGGCTATGTGCCCTACACCGGCAGTTTCACTTCCCGTCCGGGGCTCGAGCAGGAGTTGCGGGTTACCCTCAAGTCACTGGAAGACGCGCGCCTGGAAGCCATTCGCCCGGTGATCGAGACCGCCGCGGGACAGACCTTGACCTTGCTTTACCCCGGGCAGTTCAGCATGGGGGCATCCCGCCGCGAACCCGGTCGCCGTGCCAACGAAGATCTTCGTGAGTTGCGTCTGGAGCGCCCCTTCTACCTGTCGGCCCACGAGGTCAGCAATCTGCAGTTCAAACAGTTCCGGGCCGAGCATTCATCCGGCACCTTGCAGGGACAAACCATCGACCTCGACAACCAGCCCGTCGTGCAGGTTACCTGGCAGGATGCGGCCCTGTACTGCAACTGGTTGAGCGAGCAGGAAGGCCTGCCGCTTTTCTATCAGGTGGAAGGCGACCAGGTGACT
>JALREE010000090.1 GCA_023256835.1 Pseudomonadales bacterium
GCCATGATGGCTTCGATCTCGATGTCGACACCACGGGGCAGGGCGGCCACCTGCACGGTGGAACGCGCGGGGTAAGGCGCCTCGAAATAGCGCTTCATGGTCTCGTTGACGATGGCGAAATCGGCCAGATCGGTCAGGAAGATGGTCAGCTTGATGACGTCCTGGAGCGAGCCGCCGGCCGCCGCCGTGACCGCGCTCATGTTCTCGAGCACGCGCACGGCCTGGGCCTGGATGCCGCCGCTGACGACCTCCATGCTCTCCGGGTCCAGCGGGATCTGGCCGGACAGGAACACCAGGTCGCCGTGTCGGACAGCCTGGGAATAAGGGCCGATAGCCGCCGGTGCAAGGGTGGTGCTGATGATCTGGTCTGGAGCCACGGTGTCGTCCTGCCTTGGGCGCGGGTGATGGTCGAAAGGGGTCAGGTTCTGGCGGGTCGCGCGGTCTTGCGGCTTTTCACGCGCGTGACCTTGCTGACCGGCTTGATAAGGCGGATGCGTTTCATCACGCGCGCCAGATGGATGCGATTGCGCACATTGAGCGAGAGATTGACGATGCTGAAGCGTGCGTCACGCTCGACGGTGCTGATCTTCTCGATGTTCGCCTCGGCGCCGGTGATCGTGGTGGCCAGCTTGGCGATGATGCCGCGCTCGTTCTCGAGCTCGACACGGATTTCCACCGAGAACTCGCCCTCGACGTTCGGGTCCCAGCGCACGGACACGCATTTCTCCGGGTTGTCGCGGATCTCGGCGATGTTGTTGCAGCTCTCGGTGTGAATCACCATGCCGCGGCCGGAACTGATGTGGCCGATGATCGGGTCGCCGGGAATCGGGTGACAGCACTTGGCATAGCTCATCACCATGCCCTCGGAACCGCGGATGGCCAGCGAGCTCTGCTTGCTGTCGCGCCCGACTTCGGCGCCGACTTCCGTCTCTGCCTGCCCCGGCAGCATGAGCCGCGCCACCACGTGCGCCATGCGATTGCCCAGGCCGATGTCCTCCAGCACGTTGTCCAGCTCCGCGCTGTTGGTCTGCTGCAGGGCGGCCTTGATCTGGGCGGGCGGGATCTTTTCGAGCTGAGTGCCGAAGCCGCCCAGCACCTTGTTGAGCAGGCGTCGCCCCAGGGCGACCGACTCGGAGTGGCGCTGATTCTTCAGGAAGTGGCGAATGTTGCTGCGGGCCTTGCCCGTGACCGCGAAGCTGAGCCACGCCGGATTGGGCTGGGTGCCGGGTGCGGTGATGATCTCCACCGTCTGCCCGCTCTCCAGCGGCTCGCTCAGGGGGGCCAGGCGCTTGCTGATGCGGCAGGCCACGCAGGAATTGCCCACATCGGTGTGCACGGCATAGGCGAAGTCGACGGCGGTGGACCCGGCCGGCAGCTCCATGATGGTGCCCTTGGGCGTGAACACGTAGATCTCGTCGGGGAAAAGATCGATCTTGACGTTCTCGATGAACTCCAAGCTAATGCAATTCTAGATATGCAGTTGCGTCGCCTTGCAGCCCTTGAACGCCAGAAGATTATTGATGAATTTGAAACTTTAATGGCTGAAATTAAAGAGTTGAAGATAATTCTTAGCGATCCTGCCGCTCAAAGATTGATAATCAAAGAAGAACTAAAAGAAATTGCGGATAAATATGGCGACGATAGGCGTACCCAAATCATCGCGGGCGAGAGTGATTTATCAGTTGAGGACTT
>JALREE010000235.1 GCA_023256835.1 Pseudomonadales bacterium
CGCTCATGCAGGGCAAGAGCGAAGACGAAGCACTGGCCGAACTGCTGGCCCAGGGCCGTGATGAAGTCAGCGCGCGCGTGCTGGCGCGCCACAAGCGCATCGCCGGCAACAAGCCCAGCAATACCCTGCTGCTGCCAGAGCTCAGTGCCAGAACCCTCGGCAGTCTCATCGCGCTTTACGAACACAAGGTGTTCGTGGAAAGCGTGATCTGGCAGCTCAATGCCTTTGACCAATGGGGTGTGGAACTCGGCAAGCAGTTGGGCGAACGCCTGCATGTGGCCCTGTGCACGACCGAGCCATGCACGACTTTCGACAGCTCGACCAATGGCCTCATCAGCCTCTGCCGGAACCCCGATGAGCACTCCTGAGCCCAGGATGATCATCGGCAGCGAGGAATGGTGCGCGCTGCCTGCCCTGGGCATCCCCGCCATCAAGGTGCGCGTGGATTCCGGAGCCCGCACCTCCGCCCTGCATGCCTTCAACATCAAATCCTTCAAGCGCGGCGACAGCCTGTGGGTCGGCTTCGAGGTGCACCCGCTGCAGCACAATCGACGCACCATCGTGCGCTGCGAGGCCCCCGTCATCGACAGGCGTCTGGTGAAGAGTTCCAGTGGCGTGGCCGAGAAGCGTTACGTGATTCGCACGGCACTGCAGCATGACGGCCAAAGCTGGGACATCGAACTGACGCTGACCAATCGCGATTCCATGGGCTATCGCATGCTGCTGGGCCGCGAGGCCATGGTGGGCCGAGTGCTGGTGGATCCGGCCGCTGCGTTTCTAGGCGGCGAGATCGCGCACGAGCAGTTGCAGTCGCATTACCTCGACCACACGCGGGAACGCTCCGGGCTGCAAATCGGGCTGCTCGCCAGCAACCCGGACCTGCCCAGCAATCGCCGACTCATGGAAGCCGGCGAGGAACGCGGTCACCACATGCACTTCTACGACATCAAGCAGTGCTACATGAAGCTGGATGCCGAGACGCCGGAAGTGCACTACCGGGGCGGTCTCATCCTCAACTCCCTGGACGCCGTCATCCCCCGCGTTCGGCCGGACCTCACCTTTTATGGTTGCGCGCTGGTTCGCCAGTTCGAGAGCATCGGCATCTTTTCCCTGAATTCCGCCGAGTCCATCGGCAGTTCGCGAGACAAGGTCTATGCCCTGCAGGTGCTGCTGCGCCACGGCCTCAGTATTCCCGTGTCGGGCTTTGCGGACAGCCCCATCGAGACGGGCGAGCTGATCGACATGGTGAACGGGGCCCCCTTGGTGGTGAAACTGCTGGAGGGGCCACAGGGTCGCGGCGTGGTACTGGCGGAAACCCGCAAGGCGGGCGAGAGCCTGATCAACGCCTTCAAGTCCTTGCAGGCCAACCTGCTGGTGCAGGAGTACATTCAGGAAGCCGAAGGCCGGCACATGCGGCTGATCGTGGTGGACGGCAAGGTGGTGGCCGCGATGCAGCGTCAGAGCAGCCCGGGGGATTTCCGCTCCAGCGCTCAGCGCAGCGTGACGGCGTCCGCTGTGAAGCTGGCAGCGGCAGAGAAGCGTCTGGCCGTGAAGGCGGCGCGCGTGCTTGGCCTGAAGGTGGCGGGCGTCGACGTGATCCGCTCGCGGCGCGGCCCCCTGCTGCTGGAGGTCAATTCATCACCCGGCCTCGAGGATATCGAGGAAGTGACCGGCAAGGACGTCGCCGGCGCCATGATCAGCGCGATCGAGCGTCAGCTGGGCTGGAAGCGTCCGCTGGCGCAGCCGCTGGCAGCGGAGCCGGACGCATGAGAACGCCACGCCTGCGCAAGGCTGCACGCTCGGACATGGACTGGCTCTATGCCACGTTCAAGGAGACCATGCAGAGCTACATCGAACACACCTGGGGCTGGAACGAGCTGTTTCAGCAGCACGGCTTTGTCGACAATCTGCCGCCGGGCAGCTTTGTAATACTCCACGATGCCGGCGAGGACGTCGGCGCCTGCAGCATTCTCGAGAAACCGGATCATCTGTGGCTGGAAATGGTGCTCGTCGTGCCCCCGCGCCAACGGCAGGGGCTGGGGGCAGAGCTGGTGCGTCACGCTCAGGGCCTGGCCGCAGCACAGGGCAAACCGCTGCGCCTGAGCGTGCTGAAGATCAATCCGGCGCAGCACTTCTATCTGAAACAGGGCTTTGTCTGCTACGCCGAGGACGCCTGGAGCCTGAAACTGCAGTGGCTGCCAGCCTAGTCCATCAGCCCCAGCAGCTCTGCCGTCTTGGCCTGCATCAGGGCCGCATCCCCGCGCGACTCCACGTTCAGGCGCACCACCGGCTCGGTGTTGGACATGCGCAGATTGAAGCGCCAGTTGCCGAAGACCATGCTGAGACCATCCGTGAAATCCACCGCCGTCGCGCTGCCTTCGTAATGGGCCTGCACCTTGCGCAGCAGCGCTGCCGGATCGGCGATGGTGCGATTGATCTCGCCACTGGCCGGGAAAGCTGCCATGCGTTCTTCCACCAGTTGCGAGAGCGTCTTGCCTGACTTGCAGATCAGTTCCGCCACCAGCAGCCAGGGAATCATGCCGCTGTCGCAATAGGCGAAATCGCGGAAATAGTGGTGTGCACTCATCTCGCCGCCGTAGACGGCATCTTCCTGGCGCATGCGCTCCTTGATGAAGGCATGGCCGGTCTTGCATTGAATGGCTTCGCCACCGAACTGTTGCGCGATCTCGATGGTGTTCCAGGTCAGACGGGGGTCGTGAATGACCTTGGCGCCAGGCGTCTTGCGCAGAAAACTCTCGGCCAGCAGACCGACAATGTAGTAACCCTCCACGAAGCCGGCATGCTCGTCGAAGAAGAAGCATCGGTCGAAATCTCCGTCCCAGGCGATGCCCAGATCAGCCTTGCTCGCCAGGATCGCGTCGATGCTCGGCTGGCGATTCTCGATCAGCAGCGGGTTCGGCACGCCATTGGGAAAGTGTCCGTCTGGCTGGTGATGCACCTTGGTGAAAGTGAACGGCAGATGCGGCTCGAGCAGATCGACGACGGCGCCGGCGCCGCCATTGCCCGCATTCACCACGAGGGTGAGCGGCTTGAGCGCCGCCACGTCGATGTAGCTGAGCAAGTGGGCGACATAGGCAGCCTTGGTGCTCTGCCGCGTCAGCGCACCACGCACTGCCGGCGGCGGAAAATCACCTGCCTCGGCCAGAGCCTTGATCTCGTTCAGCCCGGTGTCGCCACTGATGGGCCGAGAGCCCTCGCGCACCAGCTTCATGCCGTTGTAGTCCTTGGGATTGTGGCTGGCGGTGACGACGATGCCACCGCTGGTCTGCAGGTGCGAGGTGGCGAAGTAGATCTCCTCCGTGCCGCACTGGCCGATGTTGATGACATCCACCCCGCAGTCGAGCAGGCCTTCGGTCAGGGCATTGCAGAGCGACTCGCTGGTCAGGCGGATGTCATAGCCCACCACCACATTCTTCGGTTTCAGCCACAGGGCATAGGCGCGCCCGATGCGATAGGCGATGTCCTCGTTGAGCTGGTCCGGAATGCGACCGCGGATGTCATAGGACTTGAAGCAGTGAATGGCAGTTTTCATAGGTCTTCCCGTGGCTGGTGCTCAGGCTTTGTGCTTGCGGTAAAGGTGCGTGTAATTGTAGTTCGAGGCTTCCATGAAGCCTTCGATGCTGCCGCAGTCGAAGCGGCGTCCCTTGAACCGGTATGCAAGAACGCGACCCATTTTCGCCTGGGTCATCAGCGCGTCGGTGATCTGGATCTCGCCGTTGCGCCCGGGCGGGGTGTTGCGCAGGATGTCGAAGATGTCCGGCGTGAGGATGTAGCGACCGATGATGGCCAGATTGCTGGGCGCCACTTCCGGAGCGGGCTTCTCCACCATCTCACGCACGCGGTAAAGCCCTTCGGCCTCCAGATCACCGGCAATCACGCCGTACTTGTAGGTCTCTTCGCGGGGGATCTCCTCGATGGCGACAATGCTGCAGCGGTATTGCTCATACAGCTTGACCATTTGCGCCAGCACGCCCGCGTCGTCGGTCACGCAGTAGTCATCGGCCAGGATCACGGCGAAGGGCTCGTCGCCGATGAGGGATTCGCCGGTCAGAATGGCATGGCCCAGGCCTTTCATCTCGATCTGTCGCGTGTAGGAGAAAGTGCAGGCATTGATGATGTGGCGGATGTCCTTCAAGGCCCACTCCTTGTCGGTGCCGGCGATCTGGTGCTCCAGCTCGTAGCTGATGTCGAAGTGATCCTCCAGCGCGCGCTTGCCGCGGCCGGTCACGATCGCCATGCCGCTGAGACCGGCCGCCATGGCTTCCTCGACGCCATACTGAATGAGCGGCTTGTTCACCAGAGGCAGCATCTCCTTGGGCATCGACTTGGTGACCGGGAGGAAACGGGTGCCGTAGCCGGCGGCGGGGAACAGGCACTTTCTGATCTTGTCCATGATGTCTGACGATTACCTCTGTTCGATCGGTGGTTGCGGCAGGGCGCCAAGGCGCCTGCTCAGGATTGTTCGACCTTGCGGCCATAGATGTCTTCGAAGCGCACGATATCGTCTTCCCCCAGGTAGCCGCCGGTCTGCACCTCGATCAGCTCGACGGGTTCCGCCGTGAGGTTCTGCAGACGATGCCGGCTGCCCAGAGGAATGAAGGTGGACTCGTTGGCCTTGAGCGTGAACACGCGCTCGTCGCAGGTGACGGTTGCACTGCCTTTGATCACGATCCAGTGCTCTGCCCTGTGATGGTGCATCTGCAGGGAGAGCGAGCCGCCAGGCTTGACCACGATGTGCTTGACCTGGAAGCCCTGGCCGATCGCCAGCGACTCGTAACTGCCCCAGGGCCGGTGGACCAGGACGTGGTTGACGCTCTCGGAACGTCCCGCCTTCTCCAGTTGCTGCACGATGTGCTTGACGTCCTGTACCCGGTCGCGCGCGGCGACCAGGACGGCGTCGGCGGTCTCGACGATCACGGCATTCTCGAGTCCCACGGCCGCCACCAGCCGGGAGTGGGAGTGCAGATAACTGTCCCGAACATCGGCACACAGCACGTCGCCGGTCAGGACATTGCCCGCGGCGTCCTTCTCGGAGGTCTCCCACAGTGCGTTCCACGCACCCAGATCGTTCCAGCGGGCATCCAGCGGTACCACCACGGCGTCCTGCGTCTTTTCCATCACGGCATAGTCGATGGACTCGCTGCGGCAGGCGCTGAACAGCGCCTTGGGGATGCGCTTGAAGTCGACATCGTTCTCGATGCCCGCCACGGCATCCCGGCAACTTGCCAGGATGTCGGGGGCATGCTGCCCCAGCTCTTCCAGATAACGGCCCGCCTTGAACATGAACATCCCGCTGTTCCAGTAATACTCACCGCTGGCCACATAGGCCTGTGCGGTTGCCAGGTCCGGCTTTTCCACAAACTGCGCCACGGCAAAGCCGTCGGCCGCAGTGGCGCCGACGCCGTCACCCCGACGAATATAGCCATAGCCCGTCTCCGGCGCGGAGGGCACGATGCCGAAGGTGACAAGATGACCGCGCGCCGCGAGCGCTGCGCCGCGCTCCACGGCCTGACACAGGGCCGCGCTGTCACGAATGGCGTGATCGGCAGGCAGCACGAGCAGGATATCCTCGGCGTGTGACAGCAAGGCGGCGAGCGCCACCGCCGGCGCCGTGTTGCGACCGACCGGCTCGAGCAGGATTCGACCGTCCTCGATGCCGATGTCGCGCAGCTGCTGAGCGGTCAGGAAACGATGATCTTCGTTGCAGATCACCATGGGCGCGCCGCGTCCCGGCAAGGCATCCAGACGAACCAGGGTGGACTGGAAGAGCGTGGCCTGCCCCGCGTCATTGCGAGAGCCACTGCTCAGGGAAGCGAACTGCTTGGGGTAGAGTTGCCGGGACACCGGCCACAGGCGCGACCCGACGCCACCGGCCAGAACTACGGGAATGATCATGTCTGCATCCTGTCTGCCGAACGCTCCGCCGTCTTGCAAACGGGCGTTCCGTTGGTATGTTTTCGCCTCTTTCGAGGGTGCGCCAGTGTGCCACAAAGCCCGTGCAAGTGCCTGTGATGCCCTTCGCCCTGCACAAAATTTTATCGATTATTTCTGTATGCCACGCTAACATCGCCGCCTTTGAGAAAGCCGGGGCCGCGCCCTGCACCACTTGAATGTCCATCGCTGCGAACACTCACTCTATGAACGGCCATATCCGCAAGAGCTCCTACACCCGTGACGAACTTCTGGATTGTGGCTACGGCCGCATGTTCGGCCCGGGCAATGCGCGCCTTCCTGTCGGCAATATGCTGATGCTCGATCGCATCATCGAGATCAACGACACGGGCGGTGCGCATGGCAAGGGCGAGATCATCGCCGAGCTCGATATCCGGCCGGACCTGTGGTTCTTCGACTGCCATTTCCCGGAAGACCCGGTGATGCCGGGCTGTCTTGGCCTGGACGCCATGTGGCAGCTCGTGGGCTTCTTCCTCGGCTGGCGCGGCAACCTCGGCAAGGGTCGCGCGCTGGGTGCCGGCGAAGTCAAGTTCAGCGGCGAAATTCTGCCAACTCACAAGAAAGTCGTCTATCAGCTGTCATTGTCACGGGTGATCGAGCGAAAGTTGGTGATGGGAATCGCGGATGGTACAGTGTCCGTCGATGGCAAGGAGATCTACGTCACCAATGGCCTGAAAGTGGGCCTGTTCACGCCTGACAGCAAGTTCTGACGACTTCCAGATTCAATTCCAGAGGTATTTATGAGACGCGTAGTAGTCACCGGTATCGGCATTGTTTCCTGCCTGGGCAGTGACAAGCAGACGGTATTGGAATCCCTTCAACTCGGTCGCAGCGGCATCCGTTTTCGCCCGGAATACAAGGAGATGGGACTGCGCAGTCATATCGCCGGCTGGATCGATCTCGACCTGCCTTCGCTCATCGACCGCAAGATCCTGCGCTTCATGGGTGACGCGGCTGCCTTCGGCTACCTCTCCATGGAGCAGGCCATCAAGGATGCAGGACTGAAAGACGAAGAGGTGTCCAATATCCGCACCGGCATCATCATGGGCGCGGGCGGCTCCTCGTCCGCTGACCAGGTGGAAGCGGCTGACATCCTGCGCACGCAGGGCGTACGCAAGATCGGCCCCTACCGTGTCACCCGCACCATGGGCAGCACGGTGTCGGCCTGTCTCGCCACGCCGTTCCGCATCAAGGGGGTGAACTACTCGATCTCCTCTGCCTGCGCCACCAGTGCACACTGCATCGGCAATGCTGTGGAGCTGATCCAGCTGAACAAGCAGGATGTCATCTTCGCGGGCGGGGGAGAGGCCGAGCACTGGTCGCTGACCAACATGTTCGACGCCATGGGCGCCCTGTCGACCAAGTACAACGACACGCCGGACAAGGCCTCCCGCGCCTTCGACCAGGATCGTGACGGCTTCGTGATCGCCGGTGGCGGTGCGGTGCTCGTCATCGAGGCCCTGGATCACGCACTCAAGCGCGGCGCAAAGATCTATGCCGAAATCACCGGCTATGGTGCGACGTCGGACGGCTACGACATGGTGGCGCCGTGCGGCGAAGGCGGTGTCCGCGCCATGAAGATGGCCTGTGCCACAGCTGGCGGCCCGATCGACTACATCAATACCCATGGCACCAGCACGCCGGCCGGGGATGTCTCCGAACTGCGCGCGATTCGCGAGGTGTTCGGAGATCAAAGACCGATCATCAATTCCACGAAGTCCCTGAGCGGTCACTCGCTGGGGGCTGCAGGCGCTCAGGAAGCCATTTACAGCCTGCTGATGATGGAGAACAACTTCGTCTGTGCCGCGGCCAACATCGAGAAGCTCGATCCGGAAGCCGAAGGCCTGAACATTCCAATGCAGCGTCTGGACAATGTCCGCCTGAATCGTGTGCTGTCCAACAGCTTCGGCTTTGGCGGCACCAATGCCAGCCTCGTGTTCGAGCGCTACCAGCAGTAATCACTCCAAGGCCCGTGCAAGATGAAACCGATGCACACGACAGTCAGACGCAGACAGCCAGGCCGCAGAACCCTGCCGGCCTGGCACCTCCTGCTCTGGCTCTGCCTGTGCACCACTGCCGGCACCGGACAGGCACAGAGCCTGCCGGGAACGGGCCGCAGCCTGCTGTCTTCCCCCTCGCAAGCCTTTCTCGCAGTCGACGACGCGTTCCGCTGGTACACCAGCCTGCCTCGGCAAGGCATCATCGGCCTGCACTGGCAGATCGTGGATGGCCACTACCTTTACAAGGACAAGTTCGCCTTTCGGTTGCGCACGAACGCGGGCGAACAGGCGCTGACGGCAGAGTTTCCGCCGGCAAGCCCGCACGAGGACGAATTCTTCGGCGCCGTGGACGTCTACTTCACCGACATGAGCGTGCTGCTCACCCTGCCAGCGGGGCTGTCATCTGACCCGGTCACGCTGATCATCGAATACCAGGGTTGTGCGCAGGCAGGCTTGTGCTACACCCCGCAACGCAGAGAAATGACGCTGGAACTCTAGCCTGCCGGCAGCCTTCGTGGTGCGCGTCGACTATTGCTGGATGGCGTCGGAATATCAGGTGAAACTCTGAGAACATTCTGAGAAAATGCTGCCATAATTGCCTAACGCGATGCAGGGTGAACCTGCACGACGCCCCTGAGATCATCTGGTCGAGACCTTACAACATGGCGAGCATACTGGTTCTGCACGGACCCAACCTGAACATGCTGGGAAGCCGCGAACCTTCCGTCTATGGCTCCGAAACCCTGGCAGACATCAACGCCCGCTTGAGCTTCCAGTGCCTGGAAGCCGGACATCATCTGCAGCATCTGCAAAGCAATGCGGAATACGAGCTCATCGACCGTCTGCATGATGCGCGCAACGAAGGCATCAATTTCATCATCTTCAATCCGGCTGCCTTCACCCACACCAGCGTGGCCCTGCGCGATGCCATTCTGGCTGCAGACATTCCGTTCATCGAGGTGCACATCTCCAATGTGCACAAGCGCGAAGCTTTCCGACACACCTCATACTTCTCGGACATCGCGGTGGGCACCATCACGGGGCTCGGCTCCCATGGCTATGATCTGGCCTTGCAGGCAGCGCTGCGCCATTTGAAGAGATCCTGATTCAACACCTGTCAATGACGTAAACATCAAGAAGAGACGCTCTTATGGACATTAGAAAAGTCAAGAAACTGATCGAACTGCTGGAATCCTCGGACATCGCGGAGATCGAAATCAAGGAGGGCGAGGAGGCTGTTCGCATCAGCCGTGCTTCCAGGAGTGCCCCGACCATTCACACCTATGCCGCTCCCGTGGCAGCACCCGCTCCCGTGGCGGCAGCGCCCGCTGCTGCACCAGCGGCCGCGCCAGCCGAGGCGGAAAGCAAGAAGATGCGCGGGAATGTCGTCAAGTCTCCCATGGTCGGCACTTTCTATCGTTCTCCATCACCGTCTTCGCCAGCGTTCGTGGAAGTGGGTCAGCACGTCAAGGTCGGCGATGTCATCTGCATCGTCGAAGCCATGAAGATGATGAACCAGATCGAGGCAGACCATGCGGGCGTGGTGGAGGCCATTCTGGTGAAGGATGGCGAACCGGTGGAATACGATCAGCCACTGATCACCATCGTCTGATCGCCCAATGACCGATTCCTCCTTCACTTCAGCGAAAGGTCTGATTTCATGCTTGATAAAGTACTGATAGCCAATCGTGGCGAGATCGCACTGCGCGTGCTGCGTGCCTGCAAGGAACTGGGTATCAAGACAGTGGCCGTGCACTCCAGCGCCGACCGCGATCTGATGCACGTGCGCCTCGCCGATGAATCCGTGTGCATTGGCCCAGCCGCCGCCACTGACAGTTACTTGAACGTCCCTGCCATTATCAGTGCGACCGAGGTCACCGATGCGGTCGCCATCCACCCGGGTTATGGCTTCCTCTCGGAGAATGCCGACTTCGCGGAACAGGTGGAGAAAAGCGGCTTCATCTTCATCGGTCCGCGACCGGAGACCATCCGCCTGATGGGTGACAAGGTCTCTGCGATCAATGTCATGCGCGACGCCGGGGTGCCAACAGTGCCTGGCTCGGATGGTCCGATCGACGACGACAAGGAACGCACGCTGGCGATCGCTCGCCGCATCGGCTACCCGGTCATCATCAAGGCAGCGGCAGGCGGCGGCGGACGCGGGATGCGTGTCGTGCACAGCGAAGCGGCCCTGCTCAAGGCCATCTATGTCACGCAATCGGAGGCCAAGGCCTTTTTCGGCAGCGGCGTGGTTTACCTCGAGAAATTCCTCGAGAATCCGCGGCACGTTGAGATCCAGATTCTTGCCGACGGCCAGGGCAATGCCATCTATCTGGGCGATCGCGACTGCTCCATGCAGCGACGTCACCAGAAGGTGCTGGAAGAGGCACCCGCACCTGGCATTCCGGACCACATCCGACAGCAAGTCGCCGAGACCTGCATCAAGGCCTGCGAGAAGATGAATTATCGCGGGGCAGGCACGCTGGAATTCCTGTATCAGGACGAACAGTTCTACTTCATCGAGATGAACACCCGCGTGCAGGTCGAGCATCCAGTCACGGAAATGGTCACCGGCATCGACATCGTGAAGGAACAGTTGAAGATCGCGAGCGGCGAGAAGCTTTCCATCAAGCAATCGGATGTCAAACTCAAGGGTCATGCCTTCGAATGCCGCATCAATGCCGAGGATCCAGTCACCTTCCTGCCCTCCCCGGGCAAGATCAACCTGTTCCATGCGCCTGGCGGCAATGGCATACGGGTCGATTCGCACATTTACAGCGGCTATACGGTGCCACCTTACTATGATTCTCTCATTGCCAAACTGATTACCTATGGTGAGGATCGTGCCGGCGCTCTGGCACGCATGAGCAATGCCCTGGATGAACTGCTGATCGATGGCATTCGCACCAATACGGCGCTGCACAAGGAAATCATTCGCGATGCCGAGTTCCAGAAAGGGGGTGTCAACATCCACTATCTGGAGAGCAAGCTGGCATCGCAGCACAAGTTGCCGGCGAAATAATGCCCTGGCAACAACTGCGCGTCCGAGTCGAGGAAGCACTTGCTCCAGTCGTGGAGGAAGTGCTTTCCGACCTCGGCGCTGTGTCAGTCACGTTGCAGGATGGGGAGGATCAACCGGTGTTCCAGCTTGATCCTGGTACCACCCCCATCTGGCACAACACCGAAGTCACCGCCCTGTTTGACGCTGGCGCGAGCATGGCCGAAATCGCCGACAGCCTGCAGGCCAGAACCGGCCTGCAGTTTGAACATCAGATCATTCTCGAACAGGTGGAGGACCAGGACTGGGAACGCGTCTGCATGCAGGACTTCAAGCCGATGCGATTCGGCCGGCGTGTGTGGATATGTCCCAGCTGGGAGACTCCACCAGAACCCGATGCCGTCAATATCCTGCTGGATCCCGGACTTGCGTTCGGCACCGGCACTCATCCGACCACGGCGCTCTGCCTGGAGTGGCTCGACGCCTGCCCTCTGCAGGACAAGGTTCTCATCGACTATGGCTGTGGCTCTGGAATTCTGGCGATTGCCGGCGTTCTGCTCGGGGCGCGTCAAGCCATCGCCATCGACAATGACCCCCAGGCAATTCTCGCGACGAAGAGCAATCGCGACCTGAACGCCATCGCGCCCTCTCGACTGAGTGTCCACCTTCCAGGTGTTAAGGATCACCCTCAGGCTGATGTGCTCGTCGCCAATATCCTGTCCGGGCCGCTGGAGGAACTGACCCCAGTGATCACAGCGCTGGTCAAACCGGGTGGTCGATTGATATTGTCGGGCGTTCTTTCGCAGCAGACAGAATCACTGATGGCCAGCTACAGCCCTTGGTTCGACATGCTGCCCGCCGTCATTCGTGACGAATGGGTCCGCGTGGAAGGGGTGCGACGCTGAGCATTCTTGAACACATCACTTTGTAAGCATTTTCTCACGCTCTTATGGCTCTCTTCATCACACAATGCCCGCACTGCCATACCACGTTTCGCACCAGCGTGTCGCAATTGCAATCTGCGGACGGAATGGTGCGATGTGGCGCCTGCCTGCGAGTGTTTGTGGCCGACGACCATCTCCTGCCGTCTGCGGATCTGCAGACACTGGACAAGCCTCTTGGCGCAGCGAATGACGCAATCGACGAGGATGACGAACCCTCTCTGATTGAGCCACAGGCGCAAGTGAGCGTCGACGTGCCCGAGGTCCCCGAGCCTGTCTTCACCTTCGTGGAGGCGACAGAGCCTGGTTCATCGAGTCAGTCAGATACTCATATTCGCGAGGAAAGCAGCCCCATTGCGGTGGAATCTGAAAACCACGACAGGCCGACGCATGCGAGCTCACAGGAGGAAATCAGCAAGGGCGAAACCGCGCAGGCCGACGTACGAAATGACTCACCACTGGAGCCCCCCCGCTTCAGCGCCCTGGACGACTTCGTCTTGCCAGGAGAGCAAGCAAGCGATGCCTCCGCGACAAATGCCTTCGCCAGCAGGCAACAACTCGACAGCATCGCCGCCGCGAGTGCGGAGCTGGAGTATGACTGGGAAGGCAATGGCGGGCAGAAATCTCGCTCTGGCTGGTGGAACTTTTTTGCAGTCTTGCTTCTTACCTCACTTGGTTTTCAGGCAGTTTATGTTCAATGGGATGAACTGGGCCAAAATGACGCCCTGCGGCCATGGTTGGAACGGCTTTGTCAGACACTGCCCTGCTCGCTCGCCAGAAGAGTCGACCTGCAGGCCATCCGCACAGACAACCTGCTTGTTCACAGTCATCCAGAGTTCGCCAATGCCTTGCGCGTGACGCTCATCCTGCGCAATGACTCCGCGTTCGAGCAGGCCCTGCCGCTGCTCAATCTGCGCTTCACCGATGCAGACAACATCGCTGTGGCGCAGCGTCAGTTCGCTCCTTCGCATTATCTGCCAGTCGAACTGCAACACTTGCAGAGCCTGCCACCCGGAACACCCGTTCAGGTCTCTCTCGACATCATTGATCCCGGCATTCGGGCAATCAACTACGAAGTCAGTTTCAGCGCAGCCAATACTCTCTGAACTCCGACCCTGCTACCGCCACACGACGGAGTGTGAACGCTGTCACATAAATCGCACCCTATTTTTGCCTTCCCCAAGTATCGGGGGGTCGCTATGATAATTTTCGTCAACACAGGGTGCTGACAATCTCCCATGAAACTCGAACCAAGAGCCGTCTTTCAACGTGATCAGAATAGGCAAGCACTCACTATCACAGCGCACGCTGCTGGCCCCGATGGCAGGAGTCTCTGATCAACCGTTCAGAGACCTTTGCGTCAACATGGGGGCTGGACTCGCCGTTGCCGAGATGCTCACCTGTGACGTCGAACAATGGGGGAGCCGCAAGAACATCACGCGACTCGCGCATTCGGCCAATGGCGGCCTGCACGCCGTGCAGATTGCCGGCGCCGAACCGCGCATGATGGCCGAGGCCGCAAGGCAGCACGCGGACCTGGGTGCCGACATCATCGACATCAACATGGGCTGTCCCGCCAAGAAAGTCCTAAAGAAGGCTGCCGGCTCGGCTCTACTGAAAGATACCTCGCTGGTGGCCGAAATACTGCATCAGGTCGTTGCCGCGGTAGACGTACCGGTTACCCTCAAGATTCGCACTGGCTGGTGTCCGCAGACACGCAATGGTGTGGAAGTAGCCCGCATCGCGCAGGATGCCGGCGTGAAATTGCTTACAGTCCATGGCCGAACACGGGAATGTCGGTTCGTGGGAGCAGTCGAATATGACACGATTCGCGAAATCAAGGCTGCCGTGTCGATCCCCGTGATTGCCAATGGCGATATCCGCGATGCCCGCACTGCTCATCAAGTAATGCAGTACACCGGCGCCGACGGCGTGATGATCGGTCGCGCTGCGCAGGGTCACCCCTGGTTGTTTCGCCAGATCAATCACTTTCTGGCCACTGGCGAAGAACTCCCTGATCCAGGGCTTGCAGAGAGACAATCCACGCTTCTGACTCATATGCAGCAGGTTTACGCACTCTATGGTGAATTCAAGGGCGTAATGTTTGCCCGCAAGCATGTGGGCTGGGCCACGGAAGACCTGCCCGGCAGTGATCATTTCCGAAAACAATTCAATCAAGTGAACACCCCTGCGCTGCAATTGCAGAGCGTCGAGCATTACTTCGACGCGTTGATCAATCAGAAGGAAGTCGCATCATGAATATCCTCGAAGACATTACCCATCGCAGAAGCTTCCAACATGCAGACATTGGAGCGGTGAGCGGATTGCAGTCCTCGTCGACATTGCGCAAGGAAGTTGAACGCTCCATGGACCAGTACTTCGCGCATCTGGGCGAAGCATCCGTCACAAACCTTTACGACCTGGTGCTCAACGAGGTCGAGGGCCCGCTGCTCGAGGCCGTGCTGAAACACACCGGAAGCAACCAGAGCAAGGCCTCTATCATGCTTGGCTTGAACCGTGGTACCCTACGCAAGAAGCTGAAACAACACGGAATGTTGTAACTGGAGCCCGGTCAGCGGTTAATTTCGACGGGAAAGAACGCACGGACTCTCGAGTCCCGTCCACTTGCGAAAGACCTTCCCTACTATGTCCATACCCAATTCTGCCGT
>JALREE010000260.1 GCA_023256835.1 Pseudomonadales bacterium
CCAGGGGATCAGGTCGGAGGAGAGCAGCACCTGGAAGAACTGCGCCAGCAGCTCGGCCTCCGAGGCCGGGTAAAAGGCGATGAACAGGAAGAAGGTGCCGAGCCACGCGGCGATGGTGGTGATGCCCGACAGCCCGATGCCCACCAGCTTGCCCATCATCAGTTCCAGCGGCGTGACGGAGGCCAGCAGCACTTCGATGATGCGGTTGGACTTCTCCTCGATGGTGTTGCTGAGCAGGTACTGCACGCTCTGCATCAACGAGATGAACATCAGGTAGACGAAGCCCACCGGGGCCCACTGGCGGAAGGTGTCGGCCACGCTCACGGCTTCCTCGCCCTGGGCCTTGCTCGGGTCGAGCCGGCTCATGGGCATGCGCGTGCGCTGCACCTCGCGCACCACGCCGATGTCCACGTTGCGGGCGGCGTACTCGTTGGCGCGGATGCTGGCATTGATGCTGCGCTCGATGGCGGCGGGCAGACGGGTGTCAGTCAGATTGCGGGCCCAGTACTGGATGCCGCTGCCGGCGGCCGGGGGCGTCAGCGCCGTGCCGGGGCGCTGGATGCTGCCGTTGACGTCAGCCGGAATCAGGATCAGGGCGAACAGCGGGCTGCGTTCTCCGTCCAGCTCCAGCTGCCGCTCGCCGCTGAGCCAGGGGCGCAGCTGCTCGACGATGGTATCCGGGCTCGCCTGCGGGTCGATGCCTGCGGGCAGCGGCGCGGGCAGGAACTGTTCGCGCGGTGCCTCGAAGGGCGGGGCATTCTCGCGCAGATAGGGCTCTGCCATGCCCAGGGCGAATTCCAGTCCGCCGCTGGCCAGCCATTCGTCCAGCGCCGCCACCTCGTCGGTGCCGGCATCGTCGATCATCTGGTCGATCTGCGAGCTGGTGCTGGCGCTGGTCTGCTCCGGGTTGGCCTCGCGGCGGTTCTCCACCACGTAGTTGATGAATTCCTGGAAGATCCGGCGCTGCTGTTCCTGGCGGATGCCGGCGGCCACGGCTTCGGCGTACTGGCCGGACTGGTCGATCAGCAGGTAGTGCCGCGTGGGTGTGGACTGCGAGAGCAGGCTCTGGAAGAAGAACACGGCCACCAGAATCACGGGGAACAGCAGGATGCCGGCCCAGAAGCCCTTGGTCTTGACGTTCTCGGCGTACTCGCGCAGGGCTATCAGCAGGATCATTCTCATCGCAGCACATGCTCCCGGGCGTCACTGCCCACCAGGTGCACGAACACCTCATGCAGGCTGGGCTGGGTGTGCTCGAAGCGGCTCAGCGCAATGCCATGCTCGAAGCAGCGTTGCAGCAGTTGCTGCGGGTCGAGCTGTTCGTCGATCTGCAGTTCCCACAGGGCCGTTGCCGACGACCCGCCCTGCTCCTGTGCCTCCAGCAGCGTGGCGCCGATCACGCCGGGCATCGCGCGCAGCGGGGCGATGTCGCCGCTGCAGCCCAGGATCACGCGCCGGGGGATGATGGCATGCACGTCGTCCAGGGTGCCGTCGAAGATCTTGCGGCCCTTGGCGATCAGCAGCATGCGGTCACACAGGCGTTCGGCGTGCTGCATGATGTGGGTGGAGAAGATCACCGTCTGGCCGGCTGCCGCCATGTCGCGGATCAGCTGCTCCAGCACCTGCTGATTGACCGGGTCGAGGCCGGAGAAGGGCTCGTCGAGGATCACCAGTTCGGGGCGGTGCGCCACGGCGGACAGCACCTGCACTTTCTGGCCCATGCCCTTGGAGAGCGATTCCACCCGTGCCTCGGCGTAGTCCTTGAGGCCGTAGCGTTCCAGCAGCTCGAAGGCGCGCGTGCGGGCCTCGCGCCGGTGCATGCCCTTGAGCGTGGCGAAGTAGCTGATGATGGCCCAGACCCGCATCTTCTTGTACAGGCCCTTCTCTTCGGGCAGATAGCCGATGCGATGGCGCACGTGCAGGGCGCTGCTGTGGCCGAGGATCTGGATGCTGCCCGAGTCGGGCTTGAGGATGTCGAGCACCATGCGCAGCGTGGTGGTCTTGCCGGCGCCGTTGGGGCCGAGGAAACCGTAGATGCTGCCGGCGGGAATGGCGAAACTGATGTCATCGACAGCGTGGAAACTGCCGTAGCGCTTGCAGACTCTGTTCAGTTCCAGCACGTGTTTTGACATTCAGCGCGTCCTGCCTGGAGTGTGAGGGGCTGGCACAGTGCAGGCACTCGCGGAGGCGACTCGGACCGAGCAGGACCGTGAGCCGCCCGGACGGCGGCGAGTCGAGCCCCCAGGGATGGGTTCACGGCGTGTCCTGAGCGGTCCGAGTCGCCTCCGCGAGTGCCGGTGGCAAGTGTTCTGTCCGTCAAGCAGCCAGAAACGCGTTGATCGCGTCCGCCACCAGACGCCCTTCGTCGATCGCCCGCACCACCAGGGATTGACCGCGACGGCAGTCACCGGCGGCAAACACCTTCGGATTGCTGGTGACGAAGGACTTGTAGGCGGCCTTGTAGTTGGAACGCGGGTCGAGCTCCAGCCCCAGCGGCTTCACCACGTAGTCTTCCGGCCCGAGGAAGCCCATGGAGAGCAGAATCAGGTCGGCTTCCCAGAACTTCAGCGTGCCCGGGATCTCCTGGAAACGGCTGCCCACTTCCACCGTGTTGATGCCCAGCAGACGGCCGTTCTCGTCGCGCACGAACTCCTTGCCGGAGATCGAATAGGTGCGCGGGTCGCTGCCGAACACATGCTGCGCCTCGGTGTGACCGTAGTCTTCGCGGTAGATCTTCGGCCACAGCGGCCAGGGGTTGTCGGCGGCGCGCGTGGCGGGCGGGCGGCCCATGATCTCGAAGTTCACCAGCGACTTGCAGCCATGACGCAGGGACGTGGCGATGCAGTCGGTGCCGGTGTCGCCACCGCCGATCACGATCACGTTCTTGCCCTTGGCGCTGATGTAGTTGCCGTCTTCCAGACCGGAATCGAGCAGGCTGCGCGTGTTGGCGGTCAGGAATTTCATGGCGAAATGCACGTCGCCGCCGGCACGGCCCGGGATGTTCAGGTCACGGGCCTTGGTCGCGCCGGTGGCCAGACACAGCGCGTCAACCTGGGCCAGCAGGGCGTCGGTGGCGATGGCATTCGGGCCGCTGCCGCCGATGTCGGCATTGACCACGAATTCCACGCCTTCGGCCTTGAGCAGATTGACGCGGCGCTCGACCACGTCCTTCTCCAGCTTCATGTTGGGGATGCCGTACATCAGCAGGCCGCCGATGCGGTCTTCACGCTCGTACACCGTGACGCTATGGCCAGCCTGGTTCAGCTGGGCGGCGGCTGCGAGTCCGGCAGGGCCGGAGCCGACAACGGCCACTTTTCTGCCGGTGCGGAACGCAGGCGGATTGGGTTGTACCCAACCGTTCTCGAAGCCCTTGTCGATGATGGCATTTTCGATGTTCTTGATGGTCACCGCCGGCTCGTTGATGCCGAGCACACAGGCGCCTTCGCAGGGTGCCGGGCAGACGCGGCCGGTGAATTCCGGGAAATTGTTGGTCTTGTGCAGACGGTCCAGCGCCTCGCGCCAGCGGCCGTGATACACCAGATCATTCCACTCGGGAATCAGGTTGTAGACGGGGCAGCCGTGATCGGACTGACAAAATGGCACGCCGCAGTCCATGCAGCGGGCGCCCTGAGTGCTCAGGTGCTTGTCG